>JBBIQC010000449.1:302-4705 GCA_037442585.1 Oscillatoriales cyanobacterium bin_317 | reverse complement strand
ACACGCTCTATCCCTGATTCAGTCTGCCTTCTAGCCTCGCTGTCACCCCCTGAGGGAATCGACACAAGCTTGGCTAAGCGTTTCCAGTTTTTCCTGCCGAAGATTTACCAATGGGCATACTTCAGACGGCGGGAAAACCAATAGCATCCGGCTCAGGTTTTCCCCGGCCGGACAAACAAGGAACACCGATCATGCAAAATCAGGAAACAATCTGCTCAATGGGAATGAGCATCACAAAGCGGATTGTCCAAAACTTTTCACTAAAGGAACATTGGAATGCCCCAACACAAAGGGTTGTCAGCTTTCAACCCGTCATGCTCTGTCGAATGCAGAAGCAATCCATCACGCGATCAGCTTGAGAGAACAGTCTTTCCGGGAAAGAATTGGAGCGGTCTGCGATCGCGAAAGTGGCCAACAAGGCGAGGCAATACAGTACAGGATTTGGACGAATGAGGGTAGGTGCACCCAGCAGCAAAATCAGAATTGATGTGCAATAAAACCCCTGAACAAGAAAACTCATCGGATGGATTGTCACGATGAGTTTTCCAGGGTATTGATGCTGGTTTGGGTTGATCATGGCGACCACCTTGAATGACATCAGAGGTCAAGTACTAACGAAGCAAACTTCAGTCGAGCGTTTGATTGAAGTTTGCTCAGTAAAGTTCTCTTAATATAACAATCTTCCAGGGAACTGGGATAGAAAAATAAATTCCAATTTTAGAGAACTGTCATAGGATAAAATCTTAAACCTTTCCAAGAAAGGGTTTACAATCTTCAAGGCTAATATTAAATAACTGATTGATCGTCAAATTTAGAATTTTAATTGCATCAAAAACTACAAAATTAAAGTCACTAAAAAAAGATCGCCTCTTTTTCTGCTAAGCACATTTTCTGCGATCAATATCAATATGCTAATTGGAATACCAAGTGACTTGAAGAAGAATTGATTTAAATTGGATGTTGACTGATATACACTTCGGATTCAAAGGGTATTTTGGTTGAGACGGGGCGTTGCTCCATTTAGTTCCCATTTCTTTTCCTGTTCCGGCTGGGAAGCCGATCGCTTGGCTCTCTTTTTTTGATGGCCGGGTAAGGGCTGATCTAAAGAGGTGATTTACCTGGGGGATGAGGCATCTCCGATCGGGGTTGTGGCGATGCCGGGAGGGATGGCTTCCGGGCGCACCAGCATTAGTATGCGGCTGGATTTACCGGATGGGCGGGTGGTGATTGTGGAGACGGCGCTGTATGAGTTTGGCGAATGCGGTGCGGCAAATTCAAGAACACTTTGGGGAATAGTTCTGACATCGCGATCGCGGCACTCATATTGGGCTAAGGAAGGAGGTATAAAAATACATCAATTATTGAACCCATTGGCTGGATTAACTTCAAAGTTGCCGCCAGAGAAAAATAATGATTCCCGATCTCGTTTTTCAGTATTGGTAGCCCCGGCCAGAGGGCAAATCATCTCTGAAAATGTTGGCATGAGCAAGCCGCTATTGTGCATCGATTGTCAAGAAAAATGGAGCCAATATCGGTATCTAACTGTTCAGGTATAAAATAAAGAAGAGAGATGGTGCAATTGTTAGGGGTTTGCCATGTTCCCGGAACTCAATCACCAGTACGTTGAGGTGGTTGGTATGAGGAATAGCAAGGCGAGGTGATTTAAGGGCAATTCGTAGAGTTGTTTTGTTTAAAAAACAACAAATTTGAGAGAGAAATCACTCCTGTGGCAAATCTCTGCAAAGGATGTGACGTATGAAGCTCTTTGGAAGGAAAATTGATCGGCTCATCCGTTTAGGGTTAGGTGTTCTCGGAGCTGTAATTGCAACCCTAATGTTAGAAAGACCTGCCGAGGCTTCTTTAGCAATATGCAATGGATCAGATCGACAGTCAACAGCTTTTGTTTTTACTGACAACGTACGGGTGGCAGGCCCTATAACTTTAGGCAGCGATCAGTGCTTTACAGTCTTTGGTGGAAGTTTTGACAATCGAGATTACGTCCTAAATTACAGCTTTATGGGAAGTAACGAAGGTCACACTTTGGGCTTTAGATGGAACAACGATCCAATGAAATGGCCAATATGTCTCCCAAATACAAGTCCTGGTGCAGGATGTTTAGAGCCAGATCCAGAGATGAGGCCGTATACAACAGGTGGTCCAACACCTGGCTGCCCCAGGTGCGACACTATAACGGAGTACATCTCATCCAACCCTGAAGCTAGTTTCAGGCGAGGTATGATCTTTTTCAACTGGGGTAGTTTAAGAGCAGCAAGGAATGCGTTTTCAAAAGCTGAAAAGGCTTTCGGAAGATATGGGAATTACGGTCGGTTGAATGAAGCCAGAAGAATGATTGAAATCATTGACAGAAGACTGTCAAATTAGCTTTCAACATTCAAACTTGTAAAACGTTTGCTCCCATGTTTCTACTAGATAATGCCTATGCTCTGGTGGTTGGCATCGCGAATTACCAAAGCATCAATCGGCTTCCAGAAACTGTTCTTAAAGATGCTCGGGATATCTGCGAGTTACTGAAGAGTCCGCAGCATTGTGGCTACTTATCTGAGAATGTAGAGCTGTTGCTGGATGCAGAGGCGACCCGATCGGGTTTGAGCGCAGCCCTCGCCCAATTGGCGCAGAACACCAATCGAGATTCCACTGTTTTTATCTATATCTCTAGCCATGGCGGGCAGCTCGAGTTCGGCCCCTATTCAGGTGAGTACCTGTTGCCTGTGGATACCAATCTCAGTTCCGAGGCATCACTGGCTGATACCGCTATCTCTGGTACTGAATTCACAAAGACTTTGCAGGCCATCCCGGCCCGTAAGGTGGTGGTCGTTTTTGATTGCTGTCACGCAGGCGGAATTGGCCAGCCGAAGGATTCCACAGCACCTGTTGTGAAGGCAGGGCTGCCCGATCACTACTACGATGCACTGAAGCAGGGGCAAGGGAGGGTGATTCTGGCCTCATCTCGAAGCGATGAGTACTCCTATATCCTCCCTGGCGCTGCCAACAGTCTGTTTACTCAGCATTTCCTGGCTGGCATACAGGGTGGTATTGCCAGCGATGATGGCCTGATCCGCATCTTCGATTTGTTTGAGTATCTGCAACCCCGCGTGACCGGAGATCAGCCCAACCAGCATCCAATCTTTAAAGCTGAACTAGAGGAAAACTTTGCGGTTGCTCTCTACCTGGGAGGCAAAAAAGGCACGATTCAGCAAGTTGAAGAGGGCTATCGATACGATGCCTACATTAGCTACGTCGATAAAGAACCAGATGCCACCTGGGTGTGGGATACGCTTTTGCCCCGTTTGGAAGCGGCAGGTTTACGGATCGCTGTTTCAGGTGACTCAGAAGAGCCAGGGGTGGCGCGGGTCGTGAATGTTGAGCGAGGCATCCACCACTCTAAACGCACGATTATTGTGTTATCAGACAATTACCTGGCTGATAACCTGGCAAGTTTTGAAAATGTCTTAGGACAGAGCATGGGAATTCAGGAAGGGACCTATCGGTTATTGCCAATTCAGTTGGTTCCCATCGATTCGAGTCGTCTCCCCACCCGGCTGAGTATGCTATCGACCCTGGATTTGTCCCATCCCCACCGTGCCGACAGAGAATTGAATCGTTTGATTCAGTCCCTCAGAGACCCCTTACCTCGAATGTAAAAAGGTAGGTAGTATGACTCCGCATGACTTATTCATCTCTTACACCAAAGCAGATCGAGCCTGGGTAGAAGGGTACCTGCTCGATGTTTTAAGGCAGGCAGGTGTGAACTATTGCTCTGAAGCTGATTTTGTCTTAGGCAAACCTCGCATCCTCCAGTTTGAAGAAGCCATTAAAAGGAGCCACCGCACGTTGCTGGTCATTTCTCCAGCCTATCTTGCAGATTGGACGGATCAGTTTCTTGAAGTGCTGGGGCTCAGCTATGGTTTAGACACTGCCACATGGCCAGTGATTCCCTTAATTTTGGTTCCGGTTGAGTTGCCAACCCGTCTAAATCTGTTGGAACATCTCGATGCAACGGATCCGCAGCAATGGGAAGTAGTACTCCGCCGCCTTTGTGCGGATCTGGCCCATCCATTTGCACCCATCCTGCCGCCACCAGCGTGTCCTTATCCTGGCATGGTGCCCTTCAGTGAAGCAGATAGCGATCGCTTCTTTGGGCGCGATCGAGAAATTGAAGAGCTACTTGAGTGCCTGCGAGTTAGCAACTTTATCACAGTGATAGGCCCTTCGGGCAGCGGTAAGTCCTCTTTAGTGCTGGCCGGGCTTATTCCTGCTCTCCGCAAGAGTGGCTTGTTCGGGACGGCAGAGTGGATTATACACACCATGCGTCCGGGGATGACACCGCTGACCAACCTGAGAAGCACTTTGGGAAATGACCTGACAGATCCCAACCAGGCCGT
>JBBIQC010000449.1:0-269 GCA_037442585.1 Oscillatoriales cyanobacterium bin_317 | reverse complement strand
CAATCCCAAGCCCGACGGTTGCTCCTGGTCGTAGATCAGTTTGAAGAACTTTTTACGTTGGCCAATCAACCCTCCATTGCTTCAACAGATCAGGAGGTAGTGCCTTTTCAGCAGACCTTGTTGCATCTGATTGAAGTTCCTAACTGCTATGTTGTGCTAACTGTTCGGGCTGACTTTTACGCCGATTTAATGGCCTCACCTCTATGGCGACTCATCAAGACTCATCGCCTGGAGGTACCCCCGCTTGATGAAAACGGTTTACGAGAGGC
>JBBIQC010000448.1:0-4712 GCA_037442585.1 Oscillatoriales cyanobacterium bin_317 | reverse complement strand
TGAACGCAGCGCGATCGCGATCGTCATGTCGCTGTTTGTCTGCGTCCTGTACGGTAGTCTGTTATTGGGGCTGTCTCCCTTTCAAACCGGGATTTCCTGGGAAGGGCACCTGTTTGGCTTTCTGGGAGGAGTTCTGTCAGCCCGGCTATTAGCAAACACCAGTAGGCGCTCTGCAGGAGGCTAGATCTGTTGACGAATGCAGTCATTTTAGGCTGTGGCTATGTGGGAACGGAGGTCGCCCGATTGTGGCAACCCGCTCTGACGGTGACGGCCACAACCACAACTCCAGCACGAGTTGCGGAGCTAGAAACGATCGCCCATCGGGTTGTGGTTTTGCAGGGGAGTGATGCAGTTGCCCTGCGATCGCTCCTCCAGGATCAGGAGATTGTCTTGCTATCTGTGGGTGCCCGCTATGGCAGCTATACCGATACTTACCTGAAAACGGCTGAAACGCTGGTAGCCACTCTGCAACAGTGCCCCTCCGTGCGTCAGATCATTTACACAGGCAGTTATGCGGTGTATGGCGATCGCGGCGGAGCCTGGGTGGATGAAACCACTCCAGTTGCGCCAAAGAACGAAAACGGTGAGGTGTTAGCGGCTACGGAACAGGTGCTTCTGAATGCTGCCAGTGACTACTTGAAGGTTTGCGTCTTTCGCCTGGGAGGAATTTACGGCCCCGGTCGGGAACTGGTGAAAATTTTTGGCCGCGTTGCCGGAACCACCCGTCCCGGTACTGGCGAAGATGCCGCCAACTGGGTACATTTGGATGATATTGTGGGCGCGATCGACTTTGCCCGTCAGCAAGGTTTAAGTGGCCTTTACAATCTCGTCGGCACTGTTCCGCTGACCAGTAAAGAATTGCTGGATCAGGTTTGCTCCACTCATCACCTGCCCCCCGTCTCCTGGAATCCTGCTCAACCCAGCCTTCGCCCCTACAACGCCAAAGTGTCCAACCAGAAACTCCGATCCGCTGGCTATGGTTTCATCCATCCCGAAATCCAGCAGTTCTAAAGGCTTACTGCTCGGAGCGGGCCTGAATGTAGTCAGCGACCATATTCCTCAGTTCATGAATGCTGGCTGTAATGTTCTGCCAAACGGTCTAAGGTCTGATTGATCCGACTAAGTTCGTCATCATTGGCAGGGTATGATACGCGATCGCTGACTTATCCTTGAGGAAACGCAAATAACAATTATTAGAATTGCCAGGATAGACCCAGTTGCACGCCTTGAGTCCGAAGATTTAAGCCATTGTCTCCTCCGAATCGACCTTGTTTGACGAACTCAATCTGATTAAACCGATAGGACAGACGCAGCGCAAAACTGCCAGAAAACTTCCAATCGATTCCACCATAGAGGTTGTAGTACTGCTTGAGCGCACCGCCTCCCAGGTTGGAAGTGTCGCCTCGGAAGAATAAGCCAAAGTTTTTACTCAGCATTAATTTGGCGGTTCCTCCTAACATCGGGTTGAACTCACTGCCGCTGAACTCAAACTTAGGCCCATTCTCAAAATCAACACTCTGGAATACGGACAGGTAACGGAAACCCGCCAGGACTTCAAAGGAAATGGCTGGATAGTATTGGCTGGGATTGGAGGGATCGGTGATGGTTCTGAAGGGAACCGTCACAACCCGGTAACTGGCTCCCAGGGAGAAGGACGATAGGGTATTTTTCGTATCAATCTGGAAGCCAGGAATTCGGATATCAAATCGATCTCTGAGGGTCAAAGTTCCGCCATCACTACTACTACGAAACCCTGAATTGACATACACTCCATCAGCCACAATACCAAAGTTGCCGTTCCAGGCTTGAACACGTCCCAGGACTCCAAAAATATTCGTGAGTCTTGCCGTAATGTTGGAGAGATTGGTATTCACCCCTAAATTAAACCCGGAGTCAGGCAGAATCTGACCCGGACGGTTGGGAAAAAGCAGGGGTCTGCCACGACCAATGAAGATGTTGCCCTTTACATCAAGGGGCAGAAATAGGTAAGGTTCAACGTCAAAGCGCCAACCGGCAGGAGGAAGCAGGGGATTATTAACGGGTTTTGCGGATGCACTGTCAGTTGGAGTCTCTGTCGGAGAGGGGGTTTCTTGAGCCATGTTCTGGGGCGTTGTCGTTCCCTCCAGATCACTGGCCTGTTTGCTAATGTTTTGTGAAATCGGAGCCACTTCAGCGAAAGTGCTAGAAGAAGGCGTTGATGCTGGTTCCTGAATTAACGGGTTTGTATTGCTGATGTTGTTATTAACCGAAGGGGCTTCAGTGGAAGCGGGCAAAGAAGCCGTTGAGGGAATTTCCAGGACAGGTTGGTCTATAGAAACTATCGAGGTTAATTCTGCTTGTTGGGAGGGCGGCGCTGATTCCGTTGAAGCGGGTGCCGATGCTTTAGCGGCTGTACCACCCAGAACGATCGCCAGATTACAGAGCAGCGTACTCAACAGGCTGAGTTGAAATAGGTTGAAATGGAACAACCCACTGCCACGCGATCGCTGATTGTTGTGCACAGATTGAAACTTCATTTTGAACTGATCCCCACATTCATGAATTTTAATTTTCGTTCAGTAAATACTATAGAGACTATCCGAGGCAAGCCACTCGTTCAATCAACTTTCTGTGTTACCTCAGGCTTGTTCCGATAGTGAATGATCAAAATATAGACACTAACCAGGAAGATCCACAGGGGAAAGAGCAGAAAGACCCAACCCAGGCGATCGATCTGACTGATCCTGAAAATCATAATGACTGCCAGTAGAAACCCCAAAAGTGACATCCAGCGGGGGGTAACGCGAGTACGAATGCAGAGAGAGCTGGTTGAAATCATAAACACCCCTGCCATGCGAGTCGCGTAGACAAACATCAAGTAGCGCGAAAAGGTCCAACCCAGGTCGTACATCCCAGATGCGATCAAACGTTCGGCCTGGGTTACAGACAGGAAGATAACCGCACCCATTAATGCCGCCGCCACGAACAAGGTGGCCAGAAAGAGCAGCCCACTGCCCAGAAATACGGTGGCAAGAAACTGATCTTCATTTTCTCCCAGGTAATCGCGCACGACCCCCATAAACCACAGGAACGCAATCCCAGCAAAGGGGATCAGATTGAAGGACAGCAGTAAGTTGTTCCGATGTTTAGTCAACCATGCCAGGTTATCTCCTGATTTTTCTGGCATAGCAGTCAGTAAGAGCACGATGGAAATGAAGATCAATATCGCAAACAGAATACCCGCGATCGCAGCAGCTTTGGGCGCTCTTAAACGGGCGTAAATTTTTCGTCTTTCTTGCCCCATAGCGACTTCTCAAGTAGATGGATCAAAATACACCCCGCGCTTTGGACAGCAAATCGAAGTATTTAAGCCAAACGTATCCTTGATACTATCATTCTTCTTAGGAGTTAGATTTCTGGGTTCGTTGTTTTTTGTTGAAATGCTCTGGCAACCTCCCGATTAGTGTCGTAGATTTGTTCTTCTCTAATGTGATGTAGTAGTTCGTAGGTTTTCAGTAATTGGTAAACGGGTTGACTGCCCCTGGCAGGTAGCAGCGCAGACCATCTTGCTACTTTAAGAATCTTTTTCTTCGCGATCGCGTTGCTCTTTGAGTTCTCGCAGGGCTTCTATACCGACTCCAAATAAGAATCCTCCGGTAGCACCAATCAGCATATAGCCAGGTTTTTGATCGAGATAAAGGCCGCTCCGGTAAGGGGTTGGCATCAGGTCTGCCAGAATAGCGCCCAAACCTGTTCCAACCAACATCGTGACCAATCCAGAGAGCAACAGCAGTTTGAGATTCATAATGGCTCCTCGGAATTGGAAGTGTATTTGCTCATCAGGCGAGAAATGAGAATAGCTGGATACATGACTCCAGCGATCGCTTCTAAATCAGAAGCAACTCTGACCGGAGCAGTTGCCGGCACAATGTTGCCATAGCCCAGGGTGGTTAAGGTGACAAAACTAAAGTGGAGAAGATCGGATCGAACCTGAGAGGGTTTAATACCATCGAAGCAATTCGGATCGAAATCAAGCAGAATGGTGTAAACCATCGCCCAGGCTACTGCCATCAAGACGAAAATGGCAATCCCCCCTTTGAGGGTATCCCCTGTCACTTTTTGGATTGAAAAAAACTCATGCTGAAGCACCAGAATGGGTACAAGAACCACAATTAAAAGGATAAACGCCATGACACTATTACCATGACTCCAGGTAGAAATATTTAACAGTCCCAACAGTTGGAGTCCCAACAGGGTCATGTTTAGGAACACGAATGCGGCATAGTACTTCAGCCACCAGCGGCCCGGTCGAATCTGCCGATACCGATCACTCACTCGTAGGTTCAGGTTCAACTGAGAAGGGAGTGGTGAGGCTGGGTTCTTCGGTGGGTTTTTGTGCGATGATCTCAGGCTCAGCGGGAGGCGGTTCGGAGGGGGGTTCGGAACCAGAGCCTCTCTGTAAGAGTCGGTCTGCAAGACCTTTGATCAGGATGTAGAGAACGGGGACGATCAGCAAACTGAGGATGGTGGCCACCAGGAGGCCGCCAAACAGGGCAGTGCCGAGGGACCAGCGGGCGGCGGCCCCAGCTCCGGAGGCAATCACCAGGGGGAAAAAGCCGACCAGGGAGGAGATCGCCGTCATGACGATGGGCCGGAAGCGTTCTTTGGCGGCTTTCAGGGCGGCATCGACCAGCTTATAGCCTTCTGCCCGCGCCTGGTTAGCAAATTCCACA
>JBBIQC010000447.1:880-4715 GCA_037442585.1 Oscillatoriales cyanobacterium bin_317 | reverse complement strand
GAGTGGAGGGGTGAAGGGGTGAAGAGGTGGATGAGGGGATCGTTCTAAACTCAAAACTTAAAACGTTTCACTCTTCACTCTCAACTCTTCACTCTTCACTCTCAACTTCCCCAAATCCAAAATCCAAAATCTAAAATTTATCCCCTTATCCCCCTGTAGTCCTTTCAATTCATCCGGGTATCCTTAGTTGCAAGATCTCAAGTTGAGATTGCCAGCAGAACTTTTGAGCAGGGACATAGGAGTGCTCCTATGAGTCAGATCGTTTATAGTGAGGCGACCAGGGTGGAAACGATTTTTCAACAGGCGTTGGAGTTGAGTCAACAGGAAAACTTTGAGGCCGCGATCGTGCAGTTTGATCAGGTGCTGGAGTTGCAACCCGATCATGTCGCGGCCTGGAATGAAAAAGGCTGTACGTTGCTGAATCTGCAACACTACGCCGATGCTCTTTCCTGCTTTGAACAGGCGATCGCCCTGCAAGCCGATGATCCCTTGACTCACTACGGTCTGGCATCGGCAGCCTATTCCATGGAGCAGTACGAAACGGCGATCGCAGGTTTCCAAAAAGCGTTAGAACTCCAGCCCGATTTTCCCAACGGTCATTACAGTCTGGCACTGGCGTACTATGCTCTTGGGCAGTACGAGGCGGCAATCACTCATTTTCAGCCCACTCTACAAGTCCAACCAGATTGCTTTGATGCCTGGTATTGCCAGGGATATGCCCTCTACGCCACAGGTCAGGCAGAAGCGGCGATCGCCTCCTTTAATCACTGCTTGCAACTGCGATCGCAGTGTGCCGAAGTTTGGTATTACCAGGGACAAGCCTTAAGGGCTACAGGCCGCTACGAAGGAGCCATTAAGCATTTTACTCAGGCCCTGGAATTACAACCAGATTACCGGGCTGCCTATGTTGGACGCGGCGATGCTTTGCAAACTTTAGGTGATCACGAAGCGGCTGTCTCCAGCTATCAGAAAGCCCTGGGACTGCAACCCCAGGATGCCACAGTCTGGTTGCAACAGGCTCACAGTTTGAAGTATCTGAATCGTCAGCCGGAAGCATTAATGGCTTACCAGAAAGTGCTGCAACTGGATCCTGCCTCCTGGGAAGCCTGGTATGGCCAGGCTGGCGTGCAGATAAAATTGGGCGACTTTGAAACCGCGATCGCCAGCTATGACCGCGTTTTGGAACTAAATCCCGACTCCTACGAGTCCTGGTTTAATCGAGGTATTGCTTTAAAAAACCTGAACCGTTTGGAAGAGGCGGTCGCCAGCTATGACAAAGCTCTGGCCATCCGTCCTGGCGATCATCGGGCCTGGAATAATCGGGGTGGTGTACTGGCTAACCTGGGCCGTTTGGAAGCCGCGATCGCCTGCTTTGACAAAGTTTTGGAAATTAACCCCGACGATACCAAAGCCCAACAAAACCGGGCTGCATTGCAGAAGCGATTAAAGGGATAAGGAGGCTGTAGGGATTTTGGATTTTAGATTTTGGATTTTGGATTTGGGGAGGTTAAGAGTTGAGAGTTACACCAACCCCTGACTCCCGATCCCTAATCCCTAATTCCCTCTTTCCCCAAATACTGCTGATATCCCATCTCCTCCAACCGGGCCTGTTTCTCCATTACCATGTCCTTCAGGCTCTGGCGATAGTGTTGTACTTTTTCCAGGAGGGCGGCATCTTGAGTAGCCAGAATTTGAACCGCGAGCAGACCTGCATTCCGGGCATTGCCGATCGCCACAGTCGCCACCGGAATTCCAGCAGGCATTTGCACGATCGAATAAAGGGAATCCACTCCCTGGAGATGACGACTGGGAACGGGCACCCCGATCACAGGTAACGGCGTGAGAGAAGCCACCATCCCCGGCAGGTGAGCGGCTCCTCCGGCTCCAGCAATAATCACCTTCAGTCCCCGTTGATGGGCCTGCTGAGCATACTCCACCATGCGCTCCGGCGTGCGATGGGCCGACACGATCGCCACTTCACACACCACCCCAAACTCTTCGCAGACTGCGATCGCCCCCTGCATGGTGGGTAAATCCGAATCGCTGCCCATGATAATTCCAACTAAAATATCTCCTACCATTTTTTCCTTCGGAGTTTTGAATTATGAATTGAATTACGAATTAATGCCTACCGCTCTCCCACCCGCTCTCCCACCCACTCACCTACCCATCCACTCCTTCACCCCTTTACTCATCCTCCTTCTTCCCCGATCGCGCAGGCTTCTGAATGCTGGCGATTAACAGACAGGCAATCCCCACATTGATGAAAACATCAGCCACATTAAAGACGGGAAACCGGATCAGGCGGAAGTCGAAGAAGTCCACAACCTGACCCAGAATGAAGCGATCGATGCCGTTCCCTAAAGCACCGGACAGGATGAAGCCATAGCCCAACTGCTCCCAGCGGCTGAGGGTTGGCCCAAACCAGGCCAGCAACAACAGGCCGATACTGACTCCCAGAGACAACCAGCGCAGCCAGCCTACACCTTGATTGAAAAAGCTGAAGGCCGCTCCTGTATTCACCACATACGTGAAGTGAAATACACCGGGAATCAGAGGGAAGGTCTGGGGGGGATCCGTGAGCGGAAAAGTGTAGACGACCCAAAATTTGGTCAGGCGATCGAGGACTGAGCCAATCAGGGCAGCGATCCAGAAGTAGCGGTTTTTGGCAAACATCAGTACATCAATAGGTGGCGCAAAACGTAGGCAAGAATTGTCACCGCGCAAACGACGGCAAACTGTCCCGGTAGCGGCTCAATGGAAAATTTAAACAATGCTTTGAAAAAGTCTACCTGTGATACCCAACCTAGCAGACGCAGGGATCCCAAATAGAGCAGCCCGGTGACATGAATGCTGAGTAACCCACATATACAGCTAATCAGCAGGGACTCTAACCGGGGCGTAAGTTTGAAGGCCAGATACCCACACACCCAGGCGGCGGGAATAAACCCTAGTAAATATCCAAAGCTTGGCTCACGCAGGTATGCTAACCCCCCTCCTTTGGCGAAAATGGGAAACCACGGCGTTAGCCCTAACAGAATATAGGCAATCTGGGAAAGAACAGCCGCATTTCGGCCTCCCACGCAACTGACCAGCAATCCAGCTCCAAACTGATAAGTAATTCCCAGAGAATGGGTTTGAATAGCCTGATTGCCCCAGTCGCGGCTGGGGACAGCAATAGAGGCTTCTAGAAAGGTGCCACCGATGGTCAGAAGCAACCCAATTAGTGCCCATAGCAGTTCAGTTGAAAGAGCCATGGTCAGACGGTCAATCATTAGAGGGGAAAAAGACCACGATCGCGGTCAGGATTTCCGGTTCTAATCATGTCACACAAGGCCGAAAGGGAATCAGATTTAGCAAAATATGATGGAATTGGGCAATTCAATACCAGAACCAGGAGCAATACCGTCTTGTCAGAGCTTTAATTTCCCTGGCCGGATCCGAGGAGAATTAGGCTGAGGAGTGTACCACTATTCCAGAGGCTGTGTAACAGCATGGAAGACAGTAAATTTCGCGATCGGACGTAAACAAAGCCCAGCACCATTCCCAGAACAGTTAAAGGCAGCACTTCAGATAGGCTCAGGTGGGCAATGGCGAATAGTACGCTGCTGAGAGCGATCGCGCCCCACACCGGAAAGTAGCGAGTCAGGGAAGACAGGAGAAATCCCCGGAAGAGAATTTCTTCAAAGATGGGAGCGGCAATCGCGGCAGTCAAGAAAAAGATGAATAGGGCAGCCGGATCCTTTCCTTCCAGGGCGATCGGCAAAATTGGGTTACTGCCTCCCTGTCCCTGCCAGATTTTTTGGTTAATCAGGGAAATCAGGATAACCAGGGG
>JBBIQC010000447.1:0-863 GCA_037442585.1 Oscillatoriales cyanobacterium bin_317 | reverse complement strand
CCCAATCCCCAGCCAATCCAGTTGCCTTTCAGATCAAGGCGAAACCAGCCTTCTGGCAAAGGAAAAAATGGTTTGATGGAAAGATAGAGAACTCCTAGTCCTCCTGCGGCTAATAGCAAATAGTTAGTCAGAATAAACAGTGCTCTTCCCTGCTCTCCCAGGGTCGTTGGTTCCAACCCAGAGACTGATTGGAGAATCCCTAACAACAGAGGCAGCGCAATTTGACCGACAAAGAAAAATCCCAGGATCAGTACCTGCCAGACAACTTCCCCATCCCAGGGAGTAGACCAATCCTGAGCATCCGTTAGATTAAGCAAAGACTGTTTGCCCCGCAAAAACCACTGGCTGGCAAGAAATAACAGGATGCCAACCCCAATCAGACATCCCAGAATGGGCACTCCACCGACGATCGCTAAATTTCTCAGAGCCTGTTCAGCCGCAGCTTGCTCCCTGGCCTGTAATGCTTGCAAAGCGTCCTGACGTTGCTGCAATTGGTAAAGCTGAGACAGTGCCCGGTTTTCAAACCAACCGTCCAGGTTTTTCTTTAACAACGGCTCTGCATCTGGCAACAGTTGAGGTGGCTTCTCCCACAGGCCGGACAATACATCTGCCGTTTTTTCTAATGGTTCTAAACTGGGGACGGGAGCGGCCTGATCCATCACAGACTTCCAGATTTTTAAGGCCGTTTCGACCTGTCCCTGCTCTACCTGGAGGATCCCCAGGCTCAAATCCAGGTCAGCCATCAAGCGCCTGAGCTTCGCTTCTGTTTGTTGCAACGTTTTGTTGTCAGACTTATTTGCCTTTTCAGATGTTTTTGCTAGGAGCGATCGCGTTCGCTCCAGGCTTTTCTCAGCTTGTTTACG
>JBBIQC010000446.1:252-4738 GCA_037442585.1 Oscillatoriales cyanobacterium bin_317 | reverse complement strand
GATCGCACCCCCGATCTCAGCAGCAGAAGTTCCAGAAGTTCCAGTACCAGCCCCAGAACGTAAATCAGCGGTTGGCCTCACTCGGAAAGCCTTAGTTGAGCAGCACCTGGAGCAGGCTTGGGAAGATGGCTTCAGAACCTACGAGCAACTGATGAACTATGTAGAACTGGCGACCGGGAAGAGTTGCAGCAAAAAGGTCATTTCTGCCTGGAAGAAATCACGGGAGACCCACACAGAGGTGACAGCGGCATGATCCGGGAGCAGGAAGCGGCTCAGATCACCGAGGCATTGCTGTCGGGTCAGTCCTTACTTGTCCTGGGAGAGCCTGGGGCGGGTAAGACTTCTCTGGCTGAAGAAGTGCGATCGCGGCTTAAAAAGCAGGGCTACCAAACCGCGATCGCTTCCTACTCTGGCAGTGCCAAAGACCTGCTGGAGGAACTGTCTGATCAGATGGGGGTAGACCTGCTCACGGATGATGAGAAACCCAAGAAGAAAACGGCCACTCAACTGAAGGCTGATTTACTGGAGCGGTTTACCTGCAATCAGACCCTGCTGATTGCTGATGATGCCCACCGTTGGAGCGCTTCACTCCGTTACTGGCTGGAGGATGTTTGGCGGGCCAAGGGACTCATGCTGCTGCTGGCCTGGGAACCGTCCCCGAAAGATATCTTTGCCAAACTGCCGATCGTCAAACTGGAATCGCTCAAGGATGAGGAAATTCGCACCATCATGCGGGAGGAAGCCCAGCGGCAGGGAATCACCCTCTCGATCGCGGAACTCTCCCGACTGCAGGCAGCGGCTGGGAATAACCCAGCGATCGCCAAACGGGTCGTTCGGGAAGCGGCTTTGGGACTCTCCAACAGCGATTCTGCTCAACACTACCAGTACATCGACGGCACCCCATTGTTTCTGGCACTCCTTTGCTGTGTCGGGATGGTGCGCTTTGTGGGATTGGGGATGGGAGATAAGGCCATTTACATGATTGGCGGGATGCTCACCTTACTGACGCTGGCAGTCCGGGCCATTCTCTATGCAGCTAACCGGGGAAGCCGGAGGCTGTGAGGAGGCTGATGAAGAACCTCTGGGAAGCATTTTGGGAACTAAAAAAATAAATTTTTTTTAGACGATCCACTTAGCTGGACGGTCGCAGTGAAAAATTTCAAAACCCTACAAAGGCCATTTTCGCTTTATCAAGCTAAATGAAACAGCAATGATGGAGTCGTTTTGAACCGTTGAGCAAGTGTTTTGATGTATTGAACGATCGCAACCCCTTTCTCTTACTTCTGATCTACTGCTGACCTGGGAATCTGGAAATCTGGAAGGAGGAACCTGAATTATGATGTCTGTGACTCACTGTGCGATCGCAGTATCCGGAGTGTCGATCGCGCTTGGTACTGCCAACCCCGGCTGTCTGATCCTGGCTGCTCTGGGTTCCCAACTTCCTGACCTGGATACAACCACCTCCTTGTGTGGAACTGTCCTATTTCCGATCGCTCGATTGATTGAGAAACGATTTGCTCATCGGACGATCACCCATTCCTTGCTCAGCACCGGGATAGTAGCGATTGTGGCGACTCCCCTGTGGGGGTTGGGTTGGCAGTACTGGTTCTCAGTCGTCATCGGTCAGTTCCTGGGATGGTTTGCGGATTGTTTCACGAAATCAGGCTGTGCGGCCTTTTTTCCCAACCCGGCAAGACTGGTGATTCCTGGGAATCCGAAGGCGAGGCTATCGACTCATTCCGTGAATGAATACTGGGTGCTGGTGTTAGTGGTGATTTTGGGGGTGATTAACATTAACCTGTCCAGCGCTGGGGGAGTGGCAGAGCAATTCTCGATCGCGTTCTTTCGGGACTCTCGGACGGCAGCACAACAGTTTCAGCGGTACGGCTCCAGTAGGCAAATCAGTGCCTGGGTGAAGGGAATGCATACCTCCGGGCAACCGATCGACGAGGAATTTAACATCATTGATGCGACGGTGAGTGACATTATTGGTGAGTCTAAAACTACTGGGAAACTCTACAAGATTGGGGAGGCTCCGGATAGCCAGATTCATCCCACCAAAACGAAAACGATTTTAGGGAACGACATTAAAGTCACCAGCCAGGAACAGACCCTGCAGGAGATTGGGGTTATGGACTGGCTCCAGCGAGTACCCCAGAACAGCTTTATTACTGGTTCCCTGTTGCTAGATGACATGGCTGAGGTAAGGCTGACTCCTGCGATCGGCGAATATCCAACGGTACGAATGTACGGAGGACGGGTAGAACTCTCCAATGCCCGACCCTCTCAAATTGCGGCTCAACTGCGGGAATTCTGGATTCTATCCGGCTCCGTCGTGGTGAAGGTGAGGAAATGATTCTTAAGTTCTCAGTTCTCAGTTCTCAGTTCTCAGTTCAACTCAAAACTCAAAACTTAAAACTCAAAACTTATGGGTCAGTCATTGGATGTTTATTTTTGGTTGGCTGCACCGCTACGGCTCAACCTTCTCCACACCCTACACCCCATACCCCACACCCCAATTCATCTCCCAATCTCATCACCGGAAACGATAGCCAAACGCAGGGCAGATTCAAGATTAAGCTGACTCTCACGGCTCCTGATGATTTGAAAGTGAAGGAAGGAGACACGATCATTGCGGGACAGATTCTGGCGGATAAGGTGCGCGATCGCTCCCGGCTCCAGTTTGAGCGAGAGAACATCCTGCGCGAGGTTGCCCGACTCAAAAAAGGGCTAAATCTTCCCATTCCCGATGTGAAATCCTTACCAGAAGCAGACTATACCGAGGAAGTAGCCGCGATTGAAACGGCTCGCCAGAAATCACTGGAGGCCATCCGCCGCAGAGAGCAACAGCAACGCAAGATTGATGTGTTACTCAACATGGACCAAGCGGAGTTACCGGAAGAGGTCATCCCCCATGAACAGATTCTCTTAGAGGAACGGCAGCGGGAAGAGAACCAATCACGGGCAGCGGTTGACTTGGCCTTGGGCAAACTCAATAAAGCGAAGGAACTCCGGCAGCGGGAGGAATATAGCCATTCGTTGGAAATGTCCAAACGGGCGATCGCGATTCGGGAACATGAATTGAAAACTCAGGGGGCGATCGCCGATTTAGAAGCTCGGTTGAGCCAGGTTGAAGTGTCCTTATCGCAACTTTCAGCAGTCAGGAGTCCTTACAGTGGCAGAATCCAAAAAATCAAATTTGTCGGCCAGTCTGATACCAGCCTTACTGTTGAGCTTACTTTGGGGGTCACTGGGCAGCGACCTGGCACGATCGAAAGCTCTCCCCAAGCCGACTCCTCCCCCGACCAGTAAATCATCTCTCCCTAATTCCCAACCCCTAACCCCTAATTCCCAATCCGATGATGACAGCAGCGAAAAACCAGCACCAGAGAATCAGAACATTGACCAGATCGACGACGGCAATATCAATCCATTGAATCCGGCAGGGAACAGTCTGGATCGGTTGATCAAACTGCGGATTAACGAGGACTTATGGAGAGCCATGTTAGGGGACATTCCCTGTCTGGAAACCCAGGAGGCTTGCATTAAGGAACTGCAGCACTTGGCGGTACAGAATTCGCGCAGCCTCAAAGCGATCGATGAGCGGATTCAACTGGTGAATCAGAAGATTGATGAGGCCCGCAGGAACAACCAGAGAACGATTAATTTAGGCGTGTTTGAACCGCTGGTCACGGCCTACCTAAAGCTAGACACGGTGACCACTACCAATGCTCAGGGGCAGCAACAGACCAAACAACGGGGATTTTTCGATCGCGTGTTTAGTATGTTCTCTGGTGGCTCTGCCCTGCTCTCCGGAGTGAATGAGATCCTGTCGTTGATTGGCGTTCCTCTGTTCAAAAACTTGGGCGGTGGAGATGCGGCAGTCCAGACCCGGCAGATTGCGATCGCGGACTTGCAGGTGAAGGTGGCCCAGGTGGAGAAGGAACGGGCGGAGCTGGCGGACAAAATCCGGGAAACGGTGATGATGCAGGTTTTAGAGTTTGATGTGATTCGCAAGGACTTTCAGGTTTCCCAGGAGATTGCTCGACGGGAGGTGATTCGGCATCAGTTGCTGAAGGTGGATTACCGCTTCAGTACCGACATTTCCACCCAGAGCTATATCGGCAACCTGAACACCCTCGACAAAACCAAGGCGGAATCGTTCCGGCAGTGGGCACGGCTGCGATCGCAACTTTCCCGATTGAAGATTCTGATCCTGGGCGATGGCGATGGCTAAGAAGATTTTGGATTTTAGGTTTTGGATTTTGCTTTTAGAATTTGTAGTTTTTGGCCTTTTGAGCGATTTGGAAATTGGAAACTGAAAATTGGGAAACTGGAGTTTTCGCGTCAGCAAAAAACTATATAAGTGTCCCTCAAGATGATTGACGCCGATTAATGGCTTTTGCCATTTTTTACTGATGGTTTTGGCAAAATTTATGCCTGACCACAAAGCAATTTCCAGTCCCGGACCGATAGTAACCGCCAA
>JBBIQC010000446.1:0-242 GCA_037442585.1 Oscillatoriales cyanobacterium bin_317 | reverse complement strand
TCGCCGTTTTAATTTGTCGCCGCCGATTTTTTTAAAAACAGCTGGCAGATTTTTTTCATGCTCCCGTTTGGCTAAATTAGGTACGATGCCGCCGAACGGCCGGTGAATTTTAATTTGAGAAGAAACAATGTTTTTTTTAATGTGAAAATGAGGATTATTAAGTCCGCCGCTGGCTGAAATGACAGCCATTGCGGTTTCGTCACAGCTGGTTTCAACGGCTAAAATTTTCATAATATCAGATA
>JBBIQC010000445.1:0-4744 GCA_037442585.1 Oscillatoriales cyanobacterium bin_317 | reverse complement strand
AACCCGCGACCGCTCGATTACGAATCGAGTGCTCTACCACTGAGCCACATCGGCATCATGAACGCTTAATTGTAATGACACAAGAGGCTATTCCCATTTGATTCGGTGCGTTAGGTCAACGCTAACAGCGCCCTACGGGTACAACCTTGTGTATCAACACAATTAATTAGTATAGCAGGCTTGCTTCTGTCTACCCGCAACTCTTTTCTAACCGAGCCATAAAAAAGCCATCCATCTTCCAATGATGAGGCAATACTTTCAGCCAACCTGCAGCCGATGCAAACTGGCTGGCGGGTGAACCCGGTGCCGGGGGAATGAGGCTCCAGGCAGGATGATGGTTAAGGAAGTTTTGCACTCGATCTTCATTTTCGGCTGGATTTAAGGTGCAGGTGGCGTAAACTAAGGTTCCACCCGGTTTAACCCAGGTCGCAGCCTGTTCTAATAATTCCGTTTGCAATTGGACAAGTTCTGCAACTGAAGTTGGAGTTTGTCGCCAGCGGGCATCTGCATGACGGTGTAAAGTGCCTAATCCAGAGCAAGGCGCATCCAGCAAGACACGATCGCCCTGGTTCACAAATTCTGGGATACAGCGACTATCCCCTAAATGAATTTGAATTGAGTGGATACCGAGACGATCGCAATTCTGTTGCAGCTTTTTCAACCGCGATTCAGTCTTATCGCAAGCCCAAATTACTCCCTGATCCTGCATTAATTCCGCGATGTGGATGGATTTTCCCCCCGGAGCCGCACAAGCATCGATCACCATTTCACCCGGTTGCGGATCCAGGAAATGGCTGACCAGTTGGGCGCTACCATCCTGAACCATCCACCACCCTGCTGGAAAACCGGGTAAATCCTGAATTGCTCCCTCATGCTCAACCAGTTGAAGGGCTTGGGGCAACGGTGGCATTCGCTTCACAGCGACTCCCGCCGCTGTCATCGCTGCCTCTACCTGTTCTATAGAGGTTTTAAGTCGATTGATCCGCAGGACGATCGCAGGAGGCTGGTTCATCCACTGGCACAGTTGCTCTGTTTCCTGCAGCCCAAACTGTTCTAACCAAACCTGCACAATCCAGTCTGGGTAACTGTGAAGCATCCCAAGCCGCTGCACAGAATTCATAGGTAGCTGCAGGGGATCAGCCAGACACGTCCCTTCCCTATCTTCTCTATCTTCCCCCGCTCCTCGCATCCTGACATACTGCCGTAAGACTCCATTTACCACACCTGCCAGCCCTGCAAAACCGTTTTGCTTAGCGAGATCAACGGTGGTATTGACCGCTGCCGATACCGGAATCTGATTCAGGTAGCGCAGTTGATACAAACCCAGATGGAGAATCTGACGTAGATCAGGGGGTTGCTGATGACTTTTCTTTTTGCCCAATTGATCGATCAGGGCATCCAAAGTGCGTTGCCTGCGAACACAGCCATACACCAGTTCTGTGAACAATCCCTTATCAGGAGGGCTCAGTTGACTGTGTTGCAAGGCTTGATCGACAGCAACATCCGCAAAAGCTCCCCGTTGAATGGAACGCAGAGCTTGAAAGGCCAGTTGACGGGAATTTGTGGACAAGGGGACCGTTTCCGAAGCAGCTTTTCCAGGATAGCAAGCGACCTCTTCCTACTCTGCATTTCCGGCTTGAATATTGGGACAAATCCGATGAGCCGCTAGATGGGCAGGGGGATTTTCTTGCCAGTGGGATAACAACTCCTGCAGTTCCGATCGCAGCGAAGTCAGCGATTGAATTTGCTGATCAATCAGTTTCAGCTTTTCTTGCAGATGCTGCTTTACCTCATGACACGGTAAAACCCCCTGATCATGCACAGCAAGAATTTCTTTGATTTCTGTCAGAGCCAGCCCCAGAGACTGAGCACGTTTAATGAAACTCAACCGCTCCATCACTCCAGGATCAAAGAGGCGATATTTAGTATCAGAACGAATGACATTGGGCGCTAATAAGCCAAGTTGCTCATAGTAACGGATGGTTTTGACGGATAACCCACTGGATGTTGCAACTTCCCCAATTTTTAAAAGCGGCTGGGGCAATGTATAACTCATTGTGATCACCAGGGCAACCCACTTACTCCAACCCCAAAATTTTGACTCAATTGCCTACTCAGCTACTGGGGTGGATTTTTTCTGGACATTGTGAGAGTGGGTAGGGGGGTGTAATCAGGAGCAGGAGGTAATACATAGGGCGAGATAGCCCGCGAGGTAACAGGTTCTAAAGGAGAACGATGGGTATGAACTTGCCACCAGCGCAATGCGATCGCCACTCCGACCGTTCCCATCCCTACAGCCATCAGTGACCAATGTTCACTCAATCCACCGATCGCCACATTCACGGCTCCTGCAGTAGCCGCAAAGCTCAAAATGGGTTCCTTACGATAAACGGACTTCAGTATCCGTGACCAGGAGTTTTTCATAGCAATGCGTTCTCAATCGCTATTTCAATTCTAGCCATCTTCTTAAAACTGCTGTTTAAAACTATCCGCTCCTACCATGTGCTTTAGTCATTGACCATGGCACGGGGGTAGGAGCGGTCTAGTAGGGTCTTCAAACTGAACCTGACTGCCGGAAGGAACTCGTCACAACCTGGATATTGGTTGAACTGATCTTCCAACACACCTCGCTGTGGTTAGAGAACGGCTCCGGCGCACAGTCGGTTTACTCCAGCTTGATGACCCATGCATTTACTACTATCTGTCATGGGCATCACCTCCTTGTCCCTAAACGGTTGAATCTCAAGAAGTGGAATTAGGTATTGCTGTAAGCACTTACCTTTAGTCAAGGTAACACAAGATTTTAAGAATGGGTTTTCCTTTATAAAGAATCTCCCTGAATTCGCTTCCACCCCTGGGCAATTCATATTCCCAGCCTAGAATCGTGGAACCAAGGCCAGCTAGAAAGGGGCCAAGGTTAATGGCAAATTTTCTCCAGTACGCAGGTTAAAGAAGGATGGATCGTCGTAATTTTCTTGGTTGGGTAGGAGTTGGCTGGTTAGCCAGTTGTTTACCGATCGCGCTTGTCGCTTGCTCTTCTAAAGAATCAGGCCCACCACCAACCGCCACTACTCCGATCGGCCCTCGCCGCCCAGATGGTTATTACTCCGTTGCCACCGTCTCCGAGTTAAATCAAACCGGCCAGCTACTGGTGAAAGACTTCCCTGCCGGAGCCGTCTTATTAGTCCGGAGTTCGGATGCATCCAATTCCGTATCTGCTCTCAACCCAACCTGCACTCATCGGGGCTGTGAGGTTGCCTGGAAAGCGGATCAAAATGCCTTTGTCTGTCCCTGCCACCATGCCAAATTCAGTGCGACAGGTGAGGTTATGGCCAGTCCGGCTAAACACCCTCTCAAGACCTATGCTGCCAAAATTGAAGGAGACTCTGTATTGGTGAAAAGCGCTTAATGAGGCAACCATGCAATGTGCAACCCTTTTCCCTGATCCCAACCCTTCTCTTCAGGGAAAAGGAGCACAGCAATAGACTATTGCAGCCCGGCTATCGGATCTTCTTTTACACAGGGTTGAACTTCAATGCGGAGGCAGGTCGCTTCTTGAGAAACTTGCTGCTGGCTGTTGGTGCTGCTGGCGTTCTATAGTCAGTGTTAGTCGTTGCATCGCATCTAACCCAATACGGATTCCCAGGACGATATAAGAGCCAAAGCCACCATGCACTCACCGTTCAAATGCTATCCGTCTACTGTGTTAACTCCTACACTGAGAAGTAAGTGTTTAAATTCGGTGTATGAATCTCAGAGAGTTGCCTAGAGTCCTGGTAGCCGGTGGAACTGGATATATCGGCGGTGGCGTTCTGGACGTGTTACACCAGCAAGGATTTTGGCTGCGAGCATTGTGCCGCGACCCCAGTCGCCTGCGCGACCCTGCCCGCTGTGATGACATTTTTGTTGGTCACGCCACCCGCCCTGAAACGCTCACAGGAGTCTGTCAGGACATTGATGTGGTCTTCTCGTCCCTGGGTACGCGATCGTTTCGCCGCCACCCGACAATCTGGGAGGTAGATTACCAGGGCAATTTAAATCTCCTGGAGGTGGCAAAACGAGAAGGGGTGAAGCACTTCATCTTTGTGTCTGTGGTACGGGGAGCAGAGATGGCCCGCCTGAGTCCGATCGCCCAGGCCCGGGAGCAAGTGGCCCAGGCAGTTAAAGAATCCGGTCTGGACTATACGATCTTTGCGCCGACCGGCTTTTTCAACGACATGGCAGAGTTCTTCTTCGCCGCCCAAAACCGGGGCACCATTCGTCTATTTGGCGATGGTCGAGGACGAATTAATCCGTTGAGTGCCCTGGATTTTGGCGAGGAGGTTGTGCGGGCGATCGTAGAGTCAGAACAGAAAAATACAGTCCGGGAGGTGGGCGGTTGCGAAACGTTTACCCATCGCCAGATTGCGGAGTTAGCCTTTCAATCTCTGGGCAAGGAACCTCACATTCAGACCTTACCCGCCTGGGCAGTCAGTCTGGTGGCGGCTTTGATCCGCCCCCTCAACTACAATGCCTATGCCCTGTTCAAGTTTTTTGAATTCATTGCCCGCACCCCAGATGCGACAGGCACCGCGATCGGCTGGCGACGATTAGCAGATTTTTTTGCCAATCTGGCTCAGGGCCTGTCTCTGGTGGACGCAGAGCGAGCCTTACGCCCGCCCCTCATGACGAATCACCCTGAAGATTCAACCTTGCTGGCATCTGGTCAGACAACATCCAGGGTGAGTCAGGCAGCCAGGGCACA
>JBBIQC010000444.1:0-4756 GCA_037442585.1 Oscillatoriales cyanobacterium bin_317 | reverse complement strand
AAAACTACAATTAAAGCTTGTTTCAGGCGAAAGAATTTAACCAAAGAAGCAATACTGGCGATCGCTCCAGAAATCAGATTGTTCATAACTATTCTCCATGGTGCTGCGTTTATGCGTCCTTTCATTGGACTCGCATTCCACAGTAACGGTGGAGAAACGGCCTTCTCATCTAGCTAAAGTCATAAAGGTAAGTTTGGATAAAATCAGTCGGATTGCTGAATTTGCTGCTGAATCCGCGTACTGAGGGGACTGTACTTGGAAGCCAGACGAGCCTTACCGGAAGCCGCCCAATCCTGAAGAAATTTGATTTGCTCCTGGGCGGTACGGGCAAGCGGAATTACCTGACTGGCTGCTTCCAAAATGTCATCTGTGGTGAAGTCCCGATTCTGACTGAATCCAATGTGCATTGCTTCGACCAGGGTTTGCTCAATTTCGGCCCCTGAAAAATCTGGTGTTTCGTAGGCCAGGCGATCGATGTCATAGGATTTTAATGTGTGGGGCCGCAGCCGTTCCAGATGGACAGCGAAAATCGCTTTACGTTCGTCCTGAGTCCGCAAGCCCACAAAGAAGATTTCATCAAAGCGGCCCTTCCGCAGCATTTCGGGAGGTAGGGATTGAATATTGTTGGCCGTGGCGACCACGAATACCGGAGTCGTCTTCTCGGCTAACCAGGTAATGAAAGTACCAAATACCCGATTGCTGGTTCCGGCATCCCCCCGACTATCCATCCCGGAAAAAGCTTTGTCAATTTCATCAATCCACAGCACACAGGGGGCGAGCGCTTCAGCGAGTTGAATCATTTGCCGGGTACGGGATTCCGATTCCCCAACCAATCCGGCAAACAGGCGACCCACATCCAAGCGTAAAAGAGGCAGATGCCAGTGGTGCGCGATCGCCTTCGCCGTCAGAGATTTTCCAGTCCCCTGAATCCCCACCAGTAAGAGTCCACGCGGATGGGGTAGGCCATATTGCCGCGCCCGCTCAGAAAAAGCTCCGCCTCTACGCAGTAGCCAATCTTTCAAATTATCCAATCCGCCGATATCAGAAATGTTGGCTTCGGTGGGATAAAAGTCCAGAATCTGAGTTTGCCGGATCGTCTGCCGTTTTTCTTCCAGAATCAGATCCACATCTTCAGGCCGCAGTTCTCCATGAGTAGCGATCGCCCGTGCTAATACCCGTCGGATGCGTTCAATAGACAGCCCCTGACAGGAACGCACGAGTTCATCCAGCGCACGGACTTCCATCGACTGATTGGTAGTGTTCAGGAGCCGTTCAATCTCGGCCTGGATTTCACTTCCTTGCGGTAGCGGAAATTCCACGACGGTCAGCACTTCGCTCAGGTCTTCGGGAATGGCAATCTGGGGCGATAGGATCACAATGTTCTTGGGTTGGGATTTCAGCGATCGGGCCAGGTTGCGTAGTTTCCGGGCAACAGAGACATCTTCCAGAAAGCGATGAAAATCCCGCAACACAAAAATAGCTGGAGCACCGGCAGGCAATTTCTCAATAAACTCCAGAGCCTGCAACGGATTTCGTTTGCCAAAGCCTTCGTCATTGGGGTTGCCATGATAGCCATCGACAAAATCCCAGGTATAAACCGCCCGATTCCCCTGCTGTTTGCCGGACTGGGCGATTGCCCCTTCGACCCGTTCTTCTTCTTGA
Source organism: Oscillatoriales cyanobacterium bin_317 (assembly GCA_037442585.1). GTDB lineage: Bacteria > Cyanobacteriota > Cyanobacteriia > Leptolyngbyales > Leptolyngbyaceae > Leptodesmis. Next base: position 3,094 of record JBBIQC010000444.1, on the reverse strand, counting down.
GTGGGGATATAAATCAGCGGATACCGTGCCCGCAGCAGTAACTCAAACTCTTCACTGAAGCTCATAGAACGTAAATTGGAATGAACGATTCAGAATCAACGGCGATCGCCATCAGTCTCCCCCCATTCTCCCTTCTTTCGCCTGCTTCCGTACTTTTACCCCCGTCGCTCTACGAAAACCAGGAGCTGAGAGATGCTTTCAGCCTGAATTTTAACGACCTCAGTTTGGTTCTGGAAAATTTCAGCCTGTTGTTTGATGTTATCTGCCTGCTGCCTAGCAACTTCTACCTGCCCGTCTATCTGTTCCTGAATGGATTCTGCCTGTTGCCTCGTTGCTTCTATTTGGTGGTGAATCATCAGTCGCATCGCCACCAACCCTTCAGTTAAATGCCCCACTTGATCAATTAGAGTGTCCAACTTGTAATTATGCTGATTGGACGACTGAGCCAACTGGCTCACCTGAGCGATCAAGGTATCAAGCTTCTGATTCTGTTGACTTGATGATTGAGCTATCTGGTCAATCAAGGTATCCAACCTTTGATTTTGCTCATTCGATGATTGAGCCAGTTGGCCTACTTGGTCAACAAGGGTGTCTAACTTGTGATTTTGTTGACTAGAGGATTGGGCTAGTTGGGTTGTTGCTTGAACTAGCTGGGTTAAGAGAAGTTGTGTACTGGATTCGTCGGATGGAGTCGTCATGCCAGCAGCATTGGGAAATAAATCGTTAAGCCAGAATACATTAATTCTGACTAAACAGTTGATCCTTTAAGGACTCCAGGCCAGCCCAGCGCCGATCGCCCCCAGACTTAGAGGATTGTTCTGATTCTGGGAGAGGAATTCCGGGACACTCGGCATCACAGAGTTTGCGTTGGGGAATTTCCAGACACAGTTGCTCGTACAGCCATTCACCCGGATCAAAGTAGCCTGTCGGAGAGAGGCTCTCCACCAGATCTTCAGAGTCAATTTCTCGATCCAGAACAATCGGATCCAGATCATCCGCCGCTTCATCCAGCCAGATCAGTTCAGAAGGAGTGATGGAAAGTTTGTGATTATATTGCTGCAAACAGCGATCGCAGGTGAGGGTAATAATTGTTTCCGCTTTGGCATCGACTTCCAGGTAATTGCCCTGGTGCTTTACCCGCACCCAACCCTGTACTGGAGTGAGAGTCTCTAACCCCGGAATGGGTTCGTCAATTTGAACGACTTCAGTTTGCTCTGGTGCTCGCGTCAGACGAGGAATATAAATTGGTTCGATAGCCATGAGTTCTTCCTCTCAACCTGGATAGTAAATGGTTATACTTCTTCCGCTTCTTCCTCCCGTAGCAGCCGCACTACCAGGCGACGATCGGGTTCTTGTCCACGGCTGTAGGTTTCCAGGTCTGGATGTTCTTTTAATATGGTGTGCACTTGTCGCCGTTCTGCGGCGGATAAGGACTTGAGTTCAATTTCCCGATGAGTTTCTCGCGCTTGTTCCGCTGCCTCCTGTGCGATCGCCTGCAGTTCTGCATGACGACACTCTCGATAGCCTGCCAGGTCAACCGTGTAGGCCCCCTGTTCTTCTGCCGAAACTCCCAAATTGAGGGTGGTATTGGCCAGGTATTGAATGGAGTCCAACACAGAGCCGTTGGGGCCAGTTAACTGTTGAATCTGTTCTGGAGTCAGGGTCGAGTCATCAATGACAAGCCAGCAACTTTCCTCCCAGGAAGCGGGGCTGGCCTGAGTCTTCACCTGAGTAGAAACTCCTGCCAAGTCCAGTAACTGCTGTAACCACTGCTGACCTCGTTGCTCTCGATTCATATCAGTTCACTCCTTCCCCGTTTACCACTGCCATTGCCAAAACGTGCCTTTCATAGGTTGACAGACTAGCCCTGTGGCTTTTTCTTGGCCTGGTCAGGATTCTTTTTCGGTGGAGTTGCTGGCTTCTTCGCCTGAGTTGGCTCTTTTTTAGTCGGAGTCGAGTCTTTCTTGACCTGAGTTGACTCCTTTTGAGCGGGAGTGGATTGCGCCTTCTGCGTTGAAGTTGGCTCTTTCTTTGTCACGATCGTCGAGTCTTTCTTGGCCTGTGCTGGTTCCTTCTTAGCTGGCTCTGCATCCTTTTTCACAGGAACAGGCGTATCCTTTTTAGCCGCAACAGGTTCCTTCTTTGCTTTGCCCGGTTCAAAAGGTAGGGCATCTGAACCGTCTTTTCGGGCCGCCGCTTTCTCCTCGGCTTCCACCAGCTTCATCACTTCCTCGGGTAAAGGTTCCCGTGAGAGGATGAAGGTCTGCAGCGTCTGGAAGATGTTGGCGATCGACATATACATCAACACCCCAGCCGGCAAGGGGAAGAACAGAAACATTCCAGAGAAAATCACCGGAGTAATTTTATTCACCGTGTCCTGATTCGGATTGCCGGAAGACCCCTGCCCCGACAGCAACTGGTTCACGTAGATGCTGATTCCGAAAAAGATGATCATGCCGATGATGTCCCAGTGCAGGGTGCCATCCGGGTCGATCGCACCCACTCGTCCCAGCTTGTCGATGAACAAGAAGCCTTTATCAGCGGCCAGACCAGGAACCACAGCCTTAATGGTCACATCTCCCGGTTGGAGAGCCTGAATTGTCCCATCGTCATTGATTTTGACTTGCTCGGCTCCTTTCACCACTTCAAAGCGGGGAGCCAACTTGTCGGCTTCTTCTGGATGCTCGCCCAATAGGGTTTGCAGCGATTTTCCGTCAGTCGTTTGAAACTCAACTTTCGTCGTTTCGCCTACGGCTAATTTGGTGCCACCGGGAGCAACTGCCGTAATTGGGGCATGCACACTGTCAGCAATAAAGATATTTTGCGGGCTGGAGATGTATGCCTGGGGTTGAATCTGTTCAATTTGCTCTTTCGGTAGGATCTGGAAATTGATGTTGTAAGGGACATCGGAAAAAGGCGATCCCCGCAGGGTGGCAAACAAGGCAAACAGAACGGGCATTTGTAGCAGCAGAGGAAAACAACCTGCCAGGGGATTTCCCAGTTCCTGCATGACCTTGGCCATTTCTTCTTGCTGTTTGGCCGGATCGTTCTTATACCGTTCGCGAATTTCCTGCTGCCGCTTCTGCATGACAGG
>JBBIQC010000443.1:0-4764 GCA_037442585.1 Oscillatoriales cyanobacterium bin_317 | reverse complement strand
CTACGAGCTGGTTATGGAAGTCAAACCAGAAGTCAGGCTGTTCCAGGTAGGGGTTCATCCCTGGAAAGGGGTTAGGCATCGTCGGATTGAGAGGACTGTTGCTCTATGGTATCGGGTTTTAGCAGCCCTGTGCGAGTCGCTTTCGGGCAGGTGTGTTGGTTCAGCACGGGGTGAGGACGTTTGATGCGTTGCATTTGGCTTGTGCAGAGGCAAGTGGAGCCACGGTATTCCTGACGACGGATGATCGACTGGTGCGGTGGGCAGGACGGCAATCAGACATGCTACAAGTGAAAGTAGCGAATCCAGTCAGTTGGCTTTTGGAGGTGACAACCAATGCAGACCCATGAATTGAGTCCGGCGCAACTGCGACAGCGCGGTATTGAAGCATTGGTGCAGGCGTTAGGTGCGGTGGGAATGGTGCGGTTTTTGCAGCAGTTTGATCAGGGCAGTGGAGACTATACCCGCGATCGCGATGCAATTTTGTCTGGCATTACTCTGGAAGACGCGATCGCTCAAATCAAGGAAGCCCGTGAGTGAAAAGAGTTAATTTTGCACTTTCTGCTTCTTCCATCATGATGATCATCCTCTGGTGTGACATAGCAGGTCGGAATCGAAAGCCCGCTTCCTTCCAATCGAGTCGTTTCCATACCCACCTCATAGCTCAGGCAGACGCGGATGATGGTTTAGTAGAGTGTGAGAACGCCAATGGATGGGTCTTCCGCAAGTCGTTGAATCATGTCTGTTGCTGATCGCAAAATCTGCTCAATTTCCTGAGTTGAGCAATTGCCGCGACGAATCCAAATCACTTTGGGTGGAAAGCCACGAATCAGACTGAGGTCGTTGTAGTCAGAGTCTCTGGTGACGATGGTGAAATCATGTTGGGTGGCGTAGTCCCAGATTTGCTGATCATTGGCTTGATCCATGCCAAGTAAAAAGACGTGTTGGGAGTTGGGATGGATGTCAGCCAGTAATTGAACGAGGCGAGGGGAGAGGTTATGGTCGAACAGAAGTTTCATGCCGCGATCGTCAGGGTTTTCTGTTCGCGATCGGCGGCGTAGGCGAGACAGGCGAGAATATCGTCACGGGTGAGGTAAGGAAAGTCTGCCAGGATTTCCTCGGTTGTCATGCCGGAGGCGAGGTAGGAGAGGACATCGTAGACGGTGATCCGCATTCCTCGAATGCAGGGTTTGCCACTGCGTTTGCCAGGTTCAAGGGTAATGATGTCTTGGTAGTTCATGGGGATTGCTGGGAGTGCGATCGCCCCTTATTCTAGCAAGCGCGATCGCACTCCAAACCGCGATCGCCCAAATCAAACAAGCCCGCGAGGGGAAAGGGTGAATGTTGTGTTGTGGTGCGATCTCCCTACCGCTCAAAGTCTGCGATCGCTCCCATGAACTCAAAACATCCTCCTGGAGAGTGGATCGCGATCGCTCATGCCCTGTACCATGCGAAAGCTGTTTTGATGGGCATCTACTTCAATAAAACCACACGAATAAGCCTATTGATGACGGTTAACGACTAAGCTCACTGGACACAGTTCTCTTGTGCAACTCATCGATCGCTTGACATGACATTGTTCCGGTGCATTGGGATTTTTAGACTTTGTAAAAATAGTCATGATTGCCTATTTCATTTTGGGATTTAAGTAGCACCAGATAGCAGCTAATACAATTAGATTACCCAAAGAATGTCCGGTAATAATGCCAATCTCTAGTAAATTTAATCTCTTAACTTGGGCGCATAACTTCTTAACTTGGGTGCATAAATTGCAATGGAGAAAAATTAACCTCAAGTCCGGCGGCTGAAAGATGTATGTCATATTCTTTATAACTATCTGAGCTACCTTTGATCCGTTAGGATTGTGTTCAACAACTTCTGATCTGTTAGGATTGTGCTCAAAAGCTTCACGTATGCTCGAAAGCACATCTTTAGTCATTTTGGCGTGCGTCCAGAGACCATGAAAATTACCGATAACAAATAAAGCAAATATTATCGTTATTGCAATCTTAAGCGGAAAATTTGAATAAGGATCGAGAACGCCCGATGACAAACTGCCTATGAATGCAAGAAGTGCAAGCATAGTTGCGAAATAAAAGTTCCAAAAAAAATGTAATCTAGATTGAAGTATAAACAACAAATCTATCAACTCAGACGTTTCAGCTTTCATATGAACTTTCTATACTTAAGATTCTAATTTTTGATTTAAATCTATCTTGATCAGACGAAAGTAAAACGAACTCTCTCCTGTTTGGTTTCGGTACAGTCTAATCGGCTAAGTTGAGCGGCGGCTAATATCCTTTGTATCCTCACCAAGATTTCTCGCCCGTCCGCTCCAACGTGTTGTTAGACCGTGCTTCCGCGACAAACTCACAACTTCTCTTCCGCTTTCCACTTGCTGCTTTTGTAAATCAGCAAAGATGGCTTTTAAGTCATGATTGAACGACCGAGAATACTCTTCACGAATTCTGTGAATCTCTTCCACGATTGCATCTTGATACATAATCAATCTCCAAGAAGTTCATAGGGTGTACAAAGAATCGGCAATTCGTATCCCAAATCAAGACTGATTTCTGCCAATTTTCTTTGAATTTGGGCATTGGCAATATGCTTACAGTTCCATGTGAGCAGGTAATCCATGCCGTGAACCGTTGCGGCTGCAATGTGAATAGCGTCAACATCAGCTTTTGCTGGAAGGCTACTGCGCTCCAAAAATTGCTCTGCCAAATCAAGTACAGATTGATTCAAATCGAGTAACGCAAGATTGCGAATGATTTCGAGCCGTTGAGACGCGATTTCGGTATCTCCCTGTGAGGTTTCTTTGACAACTGCTTGGGAGGAGTAGAGTTGGAAAGCACTGCGGCGCGTATCCCACCACTCCCTTGTTATCTCGATATTGGCAGCCACAACCAGATCTCTGCTGGGTCGAGCAGTGAGATAGCCTAATATACTCGTTTCAATGTAGACAGTTTCACTCATGCAGGAAAAAGTAAACTAGCAAAAGACTCAGCCTAATTTCACAGTTTTGCAACAAGCCCTTTAATAACATCATGGCAGAGTTGCCTTTGCTCTTCAGAAACTTGAATCTCCTGGTTATAAACTGTATAGCGACGTGTATCTAGCATCTGGCTTAACGGGTTTCAAAAATCGTTCGATTATTCTCCAGTCGATGGCGAAAAATAAAGACACTTACGTGAGATTGATCACAATGTCGGAATTATTCGTGTCAATCAACCTCATGCCTACAGTGCCATATGCAGCACTAGATCCGATTTTGATGCACGAATTAAACACCCTGTGGTAAACATATACTGGACCATACTCACCTGCCCAAAATGCTCCATCCTCAGCTTCAGCATAGAAACAGGCGTAACGGTTATTAGTCGAAAATACCCATACCTGTTGACCAGGATCTATTCCCCACCATCCCTCAGTAGCCCAGTTACCGTGCTCTCGGCAAGAATCTGGGTCATAGCGCATGATAGCTACCCAGACTTTGGCACTATAACTATTGCGAAAGTAAACCCTCATTATGTCAGATCCTCCCCAGCAAACTGTTCACGAATGCGATGTGTATCGCATATGGCGCAGGGCTTTTCACCGTTTGGCTCCATTTTTTCTGCCCCAGAGTAACTTAAGAGAGTTAACATATAGGGCACAGAGCATACAGAATATTCAGATTCCGTCAAAGCCAGTCAGAGACGGAAAGATGTTGGCTGCTGTTGCGTTTTTACCAAGTGCATCTTCCAAGCTATGGTATGAGATTTATTCTGTACGTGGCACTTTGCTCCCCTCGGTTCTCAGGTAGTGTTATCAACCTCATGCCAACCTCCCAGTAGCCTTCATGCCCGCCAGTCCACACTACAACATCGGCGCAGTCGTCGAACGCCTCGTCAGTAACCTGGACTGGTCCATACTCACCAGTCCAGTAACGTCCGTCTTCACCCTCGGCATAAAAGCACGCATACTTGTTTGTAGTCGAAAGTACCCACTCCTCTCCTCCGGGATCAATTGGATACCACCCTCGTCTTCCCCATCCTCCGTCAGGACAATAATCCGGATTATAATACATGTATGCAACCCAAACTCTCGTGGGACAGCTATTCCTGAACACAACTTTCATTTTGTCCCCTCTTGTTGAGAGAGGTGCTGACTAATTCGTTCTGCTAGTCCTGTTCTGGGAACTTTGTCTGGATCCCGTGGCGGCAACTCGGCAGGGAAGACTTGCGATCCCGTAGCTTGGTCGGAGTAAGCTGGCGGCAGCGATTCTTCGAAACCGGGTGAGTGATTGCTGACGTTGTGCGTTGTAAATGTGTTGAATTCATCTTCTCTAGCAGACTGTTCCCTGAAGGATCTCACCAGCTTTGTAACAGGATGACCAAATGCTTCAGGGGGACGAGGTTGGTCAGGACTTTGGATGTGCTCTGTCATAAAATCCTCCTATATAGTTCTATGTCAAAAGATTAGTCCCTATCGACAGGGATTAGTCCTATGTTACCGTGCCTCATTAAGATTACCCAATAAATTAGTTTCTGTTCCTAAGAGGCTAAACCTAATCCAGTCTAAAAATGATGAATTGCTTCCAAAAACGTGATGGTTTACTTTCTTTCACCCTGAAGGTGCGTCAGTGCGTGGAATGCTAACGTTCCCAATCACCCGCCGCAGATAACCTCGAACACTCACAGACAACTTTTCGGCGGTCGGGTGCATTGGGGTTATGGGGGGACGAGGCTGAGAATGAGTAGTACATCAATAGTACACTCTACT
>JBBIQC010000442.1:0-4770 GCA_037442585.1 Oscillatoriales cyanobacterium bin_317 | reverse complement strand
CCTATTACCAAGGGCAGAGCCTCCCCTCCCTCCCACTTTTGTCAGTCAATCAGCACACCTAGATAACGATCTGGGTGATGAGTGAACATATAAAGCTCAGAAACTGTTTACAAACCAATGTAAATAGCACGCCAAGTAAAGGTTTTAGCGATTTATAGAGCAAATGAACTAAAAGCTCGGAATCTTTGTCAAGTAAGGACTTGAGCGATTTTTAATACTTGTTTACAAACAGTTTCTAAGATGCCCTAAATTGATAGTCTCTAAACAGTTAGAGATTTTTCTGAAAGCATATGACAATAGATTAGAGGCTCGATTTGATTTCTTTCATCACTCTCAGGTTGCAATACCCACAACGATGGTTGGCGCGTTGAGCGATCTCGTGTACTAAAGATTCATGAATTCCCTTGCTGCATCAAGGCCGCAGTGCGGGCTGTTGCCGCTCTCAATTCTGCTTCGACTAAGCGATCCAACTCTGCTTGTTGGTCTGGCGGCAGTTCCCGTCCTTGATCCAGTGCCGATCGCCACAGGTTCATCAATTGTGATAAGCGTTCCTGTTGCTCAACACTAAAAAATGGGTCATGGCTGAGTAAACGCTGAATCATGTACGGAGCGATCTAGACAGGTTAAACTAAGACAGTCACCGAGGAGAGGTGGCAGAGTGGTCGAATGCACTCGACTTGAAATCGAGCAGGTGATGAGCCTCGCGGGTTCGAATCCCGCCCTCTCCGTTTTCCATTAAAGCGACCCCTCGATCGCCTTCAGCATGTGATAGGCCACCAGCAGTTGCGTAATTGCCAGCGGGTAGCTTTGCAGCATTTCCCCGGTGGTTCCCACAACTTTGCCCAGTTCCGGGTTCATTTCCCGATCGCAGAACGACAGCAGGTGAGGAATATCGCCGCAGATGAAATGCTCCAGTTCCATCACCTGGTCTTCCGTGGCGTGACCATCCACCTCCAGCACATCTACGGGTTTGCCCATATCACGATCAAGTCCTAAGCGGATGGCCGCCTTGGAGTAGGTGGTCGCATCACAACTGACAACCTTGGTCAGGTCGGGGTGAGGAATATTGGGTCTGAGTACCAATCGGACATTTAGATGGGCGCTGCGCTCGTTAGGGGCTTCTTGAGGTGGATAAAACGTCACCACAATGTCAGACCACTGGCGTTGGGGACGGATAAATTGTTCAGAATCCGGTTCCCGCTTCTGCATTTCCGCCAGTACCTGCTCCTCGCTGTAGCCGCGCTTTTGGGTGTCCCGTTTGATCTTCCATTTGGCCCGTAAATCTTCCGGGGGAGCCAAGTACACTTTCACGTCGTAACAGTCCCGCGCCCCACGGGTGGAGTAGCCCAGCAAGCCCTCGACAATCACGAATTTGTTGGGTTTGATGTACTCTGGGGGATCAAACATGCCCGTTGAGTGATTGTAAATGGGTTTCAAGATGGGTTGTCCGCTGCGGAGAAGGGCTAGGTGCTGCTGCATGATGTCCAGATAATTGCAGTCTGGATGGAGCGCGGTGATACCAAGCTCAGCCCGCTGTTTGCGATCGTAACGGTGGTAATCATCGGTGCAGATGACGGTGACATTTTCTGGCCCCAGCACCTGAGCAATCCCCTTCGTCAAGGTGGTTTTACCAGCGGCACTGTCTCCCACAATGCCAAGAATGATTGGGCGATTGCTCATGATTCCTCCATGCAGAGAAACAGTCCATCTAAATGGCTGCAGATTGGTTTATTGTAGGAAGGAATGGAAAGGGAAGCAATCTAAACTCGCAGTTTATAGAGAAAACTCTACAAAGGAGAAGGCAAAAATTGATACAACCAAGCCTTTGCTTAAAATGCTCCTACCAGGCTGCTAAAACAGATAGTCTGGCGGCATTGTATCCTGGTCGGCTCTTTAAATTGCGGGTTTGGTTCAGCCGTTAGACTCATACTCAGTGATACACAATTTGTCATAAAGTTGAAACCACGCAGTACGAGTAACCTCCCATCTATGAAGCTATCGATTTTCCATACCCCTGAACAAACCCCGACTACCACTGCAGCCGATTGCGCGATCGCCGTCGATGTATTGCGAGCTACCAGCACAATGGTCACGGCTCTATCGGCGGGGGCAGAAGCCGTGCAAGTCTTCAGCGATCTCGATCAATTGCTGCAGGTCAGTGAGCACTGGTTGCCCGATAAGCGAATCCGGGCTGGTGAGCGAGGCGGGGCCATGGTCGCTGGCTTTGATTTTGGGAACTCTCCCCTGGAATGCACTCCCGATCGCGTAGGCGGTCGTCGTCTGTTCATCAGCACCACTAATGGAACTCGCGCCTTGCAACGGGTGCAGGCCGCGCCCACGGTGATCGCTGCTGCTTTAATTAACCGCCGAGCAGTTGTGGAGTATGTCCTGGATTTGCATCCTGAAACGGTATGGATTGTTGGATCGGGATGGGAAGGCAGTTTCTCGTTGGAAGATACGGTCTGTGCTGGGGCGATCGCAGAGGGATTGTTGCAGGCCCTGGGATGTTCCCTAGAAGAATTGGCAGCCAATGATGAGGTGATTGGGGCGATTAGCCTCTATCGCCAGTGGCAGGATCGGTTGCTGGAGTTGTTTTATCACGCCAGTCATGGGAAGCGACTGCTCCGGCTGGAATGTTACGAAGACCTCAAGTACTGCTCTCAGACTGACATTCTCAGCATCGTACCGATTCAGCGGGAACCGGGAGTTTTAGTCACAGAACGGCAACCTGCGATCGCTTGCTAAACATCCAGAAACCGGGTTTCTCGAAAGAAACCCGGTTTCCTGGTCTAGGAGATCCCTAGTAAGTTTCAACGTGCCAGCGGCCTGCTCGCTTCAACTGGCGCTGATATTCTTTCCACTCAATACCTTCTTCTGCTGCCACAGCCGAAAAAGCTGCATCGATGCCGTCTTCCATGCCTTTGAGACCGCAAATGTAAGCATGAGTCTTTTCCTCTTTCAGCAGCTTCCATAGCTCTTTCGAGTGTTCCGCAACCCGGTGTTGAATGTACATCCGGCCACCTTCGGGATTCTTTTGTTCCCGACTGATGGCATAGGTGAGACGGAAGTTATCAGGATACTTTTGCTGGATTTCTTCTAGTTCTTCTTTGTAGAGAACGTTGGACGAGGTGGTAACGCCAAAGATCAACCAGGCTAATCCTTTAAATTGATAGTCATGATTGATGGCCCGTTCTCCATCCTTAAACATCCGCCACAGGTAGGCCCGGAAAGGGGCAATTCCAGTTCCAGTCGCCATCATGATGATTTTGGCCTCCGGGTCTTCTGGTAACAGCATTTCTTTGCCCGTTGGACCCGTGATCTTAACTTCGTCGCCCGGTTTCAGGTTGCAGAGATAGGTTGAGCAGACCCCGTAGACTGTCTCCCCGGTTTCGGGATGCTTATACTCCAGTTGCCGCACGCACAAGGAAACGGTTTTATCATCCAGATCATCGCCGTGGCGGGTAGAACCAATGGAGTAGAGACGGAGTTTCTCAGGCTTGCCATTTTTATCTAATCCGGGGGGGATAATGCCAATACTCTGGCCTTCCAGGTACCGCAGGTCGCCACTGGAAATGTCAAACTTGATGTGCTGACAGATGCCGATCCCGCCTTCTTTGACCAGAGATTCGTTAGAAATGCACCTGCCAATAAAAGGGGCAGTGGGACGGTAAATGTTAATGGGAATATCCGTGGCCGCCGCTTTCGCTTGAGTCATGGGCTTACTCTCGGTTGCTGGTGTACTGTTTTGTACAGTTTGCGGGGCTTTCGAGGTGGATTTCTGTTCTGGGGGAACGTTTCCATTCTTACTTTGCAGAACATCTACAGGCTCAATATTGACAATTTTGCCGCCCATCCGAGTGATGCGCTGGAAGGTATCACTCATGCGATCGTAGGGAACGGTAATGAAGGTATTGCCACTGTTCCGAATCGGGTAGGTCATCTTGTCCGTCTCCGGCCCCTGGCGTAGCCCAACGACCTCAAATCGAAACAGACGGCTCCCATACCCGGTATTGGCCGCTGCGCCGGATGCGCTTGGATTGTCCATGTTGTCTAATACTCCGCTGAAAACCTAACCTAACTTAATTATTGTGCGGTAATGTGCCCTATTTGACCAATTACCCAGCGTGCCTTTATCCTAAAGGAGCTAGGTGCAGAAGCAATTTAGAATAGAACCACTGAATTTAAATGTAGGGAATGGAGGGATCAAAGGGAATGAGCAGTGAGCGATCGCTACAAATTTCCAGAAAATTTTAGGAAACTTCTAATTGTTGGGTTTCAACTCTCTCATAAATTTCCTAGCCTCTAGCTTGTAGCGATGATCTCCTTTTGGTAAGATCACTATAACGGTAGTATTAAATACCTATCTGAAAGGCTTTGTGCTTCCAGCGAGTCAGGTTAGCTCTGCTGTTACAAGTTGCAAAATCTTTCTTAATTTTTAGCGCACATCTTTGTGCTAATGCTGAGGGTTAGTCGTCATAGTGTTAAGTGTCATTTCAGGCAGTTCAACACTTGGTTTCGCTAGTGCATTGCCACTCCAAGCAAATCCAGTTAGCCCAAAGGTGAAATCTTTTTACGTCAACCTAGTGATTGAGCAACCCTTTTGTTAGAGGAAAACTATGACCAGTAAGCCAGACCGTGTGGTTTTAATTGGCGTTGCCGGAGATTCTGGGTGCGGCAAGTCCACCTTCCTGCGCCGATTAACAGATTTGTTTGGAGAAGACTTTGTCACCGTCATTTGCTTGGATGATAAAGTCCTCCTGGATAATGAAT
>JBBIQC010000441.1:0-4773 GCA_037442585.1 Oscillatoriales cyanobacterium bin_317 | reverse complement strand
TTCACCTCAAAATTCATGGCAAAATTGCCGACGATCACCAGGTTGCCCATGACCCGGTTAATGCCCATCCGGTTCAAGGTATTCCCCAGGGCAAACGCCTCTTCCCACACAAATAGCGGATCGCCACCGCCCTGAATCACCAGATCGCCGTACAACGTGCCCTGCTGAATTGGCCCAGATGCACTAACCAACGTTTCAAAGCGATGGTCTGGCCCCCAGGTTGCTAAAGACACGAGTGAGGTGGCCACTTTCGTTAAAGAGGCAGCAGGCAACGGTGTCGTTCCTTGATTGCTGGCCAATAATGCAGGCCCAGTCTGCAGCCACACTCCCTGGGCGTTGGTTAACAGTCCTTTGGTTGCCAATTCCTTGAGATAGCGTTGCGAGATCGCTTCAGTGTCTGGATCCGCTTCCTCTCCCGGAGTCACTAACCAGGGAGTGTTTTGCAAGACGGTGACGGCTGAATTGAGAGAATCCGGTACTCCGGCCATCGTCAGCCAGACAGAGGTAAGTGTGGAATTAAACAGATCCAGCACAGTTTGCCTATCCTTAAGGAGTTACAAAAATGAGGCGGACTAAAATTCGCTAGAGTTCAGTATAGATGCTCCTGGAATTTTGGCATGGCTCAATCGGATCCAAATCGTGTTTTAAGGCTGCTACCGATCGTGGTAGGTAGTCTTGCAGGTAGTTTGTTGTTTGTGAACCGCTTGTTCACGCCTGAGTTAACCGACTCTCAGGCTCGCTCGGATGTTCTGGGCGTGATTGCCTGCGCTATTTTGATCCTGACGGGTTTGCTGTGGCAGCAGATTCAGCCCCGCTTACCCGACAGTGTGGAATTAATCGGCAAGGAAGGATTTGAGCTAAAACCGGGATTACCAGAATTTATTCAAGCAGAACTGGCCTGGGCTTCTCATTTGCTACTGACGAATACTGTTACCCGTTCGTTAGTCCTCTGGTATGACGGCGAGGTGTTACTCCGGCGAGGCATTTTACCCGATCGGCAAGAGGTCGTTCCTGGCCCGATCGTGCAACGGGTAGTGGAGAAACAAAAGCCTGTCTATCTGGTTGCGCTGAAGACCTATCCCGGTAAGATTGAGTTTAACTATTTGCCAGAAAATACCCAGGGCGTAATTTGTCAGCCTGTTGGCAAGCAAGGGGTGTTAATTCTAGGAGCCAATGCTCCCCGCAGTTACACCCGCCAGGATGAGCAATGGATCGCCGCGATCGCAGACAAACTGGAATATTCTTTAAGTCAAGAAATTTCTGTGGGCAGTGGATAGTCTGTCAGTGGTCATTCGTCATTCGTCATCGGCAAAGGAAGGCAAAAACTCTTCACTCTCAACTCTTCATTCTTTACTCCCAACTCAAAACTTAGAACTCAAAACTGCCCATGCTTCCTCTTGTTCTCTCTGCCTCTGCGCTGCTGACCGTCTACTGGATTCTGGTGGCTGTTATGGTAATTGGGGTGATTGGCGCGATCGTTCCAGCCCTTCCTGGCATCGCCCTGGTTGCGCTGGCGACTCTGATTTGGGCACTGGTCGCCGGGTTTACTCAAAGTACCGTGATTCCCCTGGTGGTGGCGGTTGTGTTGCTGCTGGTCAGTATTGGAATTGATTTTCTGGCGGGTTATTTGGGAGCAAAATATGCTGGAGCCAGCCAGTGGGGGCAGATTGGCGCGATCGTCGGACTAATTTTGGGACTGCTGGGGCTGTTACCTACGCTGCCGATCGGTGGGCCGATCGGGCCAATCGTGGGAATTATCTTTGGCTCAGTAGCAGGAGCGGCGATCGGAGAGTTTCTGTACCGTCGAGATGTGGTACAAGCTGTGAAAGCGGCGATCGGAATCGTTGTAGGCAGTGTTGTGGGCAAACTCCTCCAATTTGTCCTGGCTTTAGTTACCCTGGTTGTTTTTCTTGTGAGGACCTGGCCCTATGCCAGCTAACCTCTCCAAGCCCTCATCCCCCATCCCCTAAACAGACGAAGTTGGGTTGGGCTGAGGAGAGCTACCAGGAGCAGGGGTACATTTCTGCAGACGTTGCACATTTCTCTCAGCACGTCGTTGCATCTCAGAATTGCCTTGATTCTGATAAAGATTCGCCGCATCCCGGAAACCCTGAATAGCGTCTGCGCACTGATCTTTTCTTGCCAGAGCCAGCGCCCGATTGAAAAAGGCATCGGCATAACCACGAACCATGAGGATGGCCTGATCGTAATTGGTAATAGCGGTATCCAACTGGTTTTGGGCAGCGTTAATATTGCCAAGATTGTTGTAAGCCTTGGACTGGTTGGCGGGGTCTGGCTTCAGTTGTAGAACTTTTTGATAATCCTGAGTAGCCCCATCCAAATTATTTTTGCCAAAGTAGGCATTTCCCCGATTCAGGTAAGCTTCTGTCAGGTTTGGATTGAGCTGAATCGCTCGACTGGCATCATTAATCGCCTCATCGTAGCGCTGCTGGGCCACATAAACCTGGCTGCGATTGCTAAGGGCTTCAGCAAAATTAGGATTTAAGTTCAAGGCCTTGTTGTAGTCCTCCAGGGCGGCTGTGAGATTACCCCCCTGGTAATGAGTCACTCCCCGATTGAGGTAGAGATTGGGGTCGTTGGGATTGAGTTGAATTGCTTGATTCAAATCTGCGATCGCCTGCGAGTTCCGGCCCTGTTTGGCTTGTTGAGTGCCCGACTGAAAGAAGCGATCGGCAGCCTCTGGATCTTTGACGGGAGGCACTAAATAAGTTCTGGCCGCTAACCAGGCTCCCGCCAGAATGCCTAGAGTCATACCCAGGAGAATCATACTGATCAGCCAGGGACGGCGATCGACCTTCACTCGCGCCCGCGTCCTTGGCTCCTCTGCAGGGTTTTGCTCCGCAGGGTTGTTAGCCGCCATCTCAGCTTGAAAGTCTGGTTGGCCTGGAGAGATCACTTCAGACGCGGCAAATTCTGTATTGGCAGCCGGCTCAGAAACGGGTTGTTGTCCCATTGGCTCAGACGAGGCAGCCCCTGAAACTCCAAATTCACCTGGATGGGCAGCGAGTTGTTGTCCCATTTCCCCCGAAGCTGCAGCCCCTGGAATGCCTGTCTCCTCCTTTTTCAGCATTTGTCGAAACACGGCTTGCACATTGGAGGGAAGTTGACTGAGAACCTGCTCCAAACTGAAATCACTTGGGGATCGAGCAGCATTTTGAGGCATGGTATTTGTAGCTTCACTTGCCCCTACCTCTGCATTAGCAGAGCGGGAGGCGGGATGGACATCTGCCGGGACAGGAATGTGTGGACTGGCCGCATCGGTTACAAGTCGGGGTGGTTCAACGGTAGTTTCGTTGGTTTGCAGGACGGTTCTGGCAAGTTGTTGTTCGATCGTCAGGACATCCTCATCCCGGAGATGCAGTACCTGGCGTAAGGATTCCAATTCCCGGCGATCGCGATCGGAGAGAGGATATCCACGCTCCATCGCCTCCTGATACTGCCTCTTGTAGAACTCCACATCCTTAGGATTTGCAGGTGACTGATCTTCCTGACCGGGGCTGGGGGGAACCAACTGCGTATCACTATCGGTCAGGCTCAGTGCTTTTTGCCACCTTTTCAGTGCCTCATAAGCTTGTTCATTCGGATTCATCCTGTCCCCTATGCATCAATTTAGACACCTTTTCTTGATACAACTGTAGCCGCTGTTGACGCTCTCGCCAGGGTCGTAACACTTGATCTTCAATTTCCGTTGCATCTTGTAGAGACAAACCCAAATGATGGCGGAAATCGTTCAACAAATTACGTCCGGTGAGAATGCGGAATTCAGTTTTATCAATTTCGCTTTCGCTGCTCTGGGCAATTTTCTCCAAAAACTGGCGGTACCTGACA
Organism: Oscillatoriales cyanobacterium bin_317; assembly: GCA_037442585.1. Taxonomy (GTDB): domain Bacteria; phylum Cyanobacteriota; class Cyanobacteriia; order Leptolyngbyales; family Leptolyngbyaceae; genus Leptodesmis. The sequence goes on along the minus strand of JBBIQC010000441.1, from coordinate 924 downwards.
GAGGGAATTCCAGAAGGCACCTGCAAGATCATTTGGTTGGCTGTCACGGCTGGAGCGTAAAATTGAGGATGCTGATCAGGTGCGGCAATTTGCAACTTACGCTGAGCGTACTCGTGTAATTCTTCAACGGTTAGGGAACCATCACAATCCTTGTCAGCCGCCCCTGTCCTGGCTCCTTCAGCCAGATACCGGGTGTAACTCCAGGCATCTAAACTCTTTGGTTCTGGCTCATGTTGGGTATAGGTGGTCGCGGTTAAAATCACCCGACGATCGCCAATCATGTGATTAAAACTGTCTCCGATAAAGGTCTCTGGCTCATGAGGGGCAATTCCCAGAGTAAGGCGAAAACAACAATCAAAGACGACAACCTGCAGTTGGGCTGGGCTGCTCTCCATGATGTTGACCAAGAAACTGGCTGGCAGCGTGCGCGATCGTAGCAAATGGCCCCACTCATCTAAGGCAGTAGAAGGGGAAACGAAATAAAGCTGACCATCCACATCCTGAATCCCATAGCCAGAGAACAGAAACAGGATCTGATCGTCGTCTTCCCGTTGCCTGAAAAACCGCTCGATCGCTTCGGCCATTTCAGGGAGGGGTTTATCGTACAACGTTTCCACCTGAAACCCATTGTTCATGCTCTGTAGCGCTCGCTTTAAAACCTCCCCGTTGGTTCGTGCCTTCCGGAAGGGCGGTAAATCCATCTGGCACGAACTCACACCTACCAGCAGTGCAGCCTTCTCCATGAGTTACACAACTGCCAATTCCGTATGCTCAATCCGGGTTCCCAGCAACGTTAAGAACTCGGCTAACCAGCGAGGATGGGCTGGCCATGCCGGAGCTGTTACCAGATTGCCATCCACCACCGCTTTATACACCGGAATGTCGGCAAAAGTGGCATTCAGGGTAAAGTTATGGCCCGGTTTT
>JBBIQC010000440.1:0-4773 GCA_037442585.1 Oscillatoriales cyanobacterium bin_317 | reverse complement strand
CCCTATTCTTCTATAAACCTTCCTATCCTCACAAATGGATAAAGTCGAGCTAAGGTTAAATGCCTAACTTTTGTCGGATCACTTCATCTTTATCCCGGAAACCCACCAGCACAGCTTTTCCGTCTTTCACAAAGAGAGGCCGTTTGAGCAGCATGGCATCTTTGGCAAAGGCTTCCACCCACTCTGCCTCTGTCCAGTCATCCTTCTCACTGCCCAAAGCGCGATAGGACTGGCCGGAGGTATTTCGCATCGGCTTAAACCCAAGTTCCTGTACCCACTCCTGAATCATGGCTTTGCTGGGTGGTTGGTCTTTGGTGTTAATGAAGTCGTACTCCACACCGTTCGACTCCAACCAGCTAAAGGCTTTCTTACAGGTGCCACAATTGGGAATTCCGTAGACTTGTAGGGACATAGTTTGAGTCGTTGAACCACAATTAATTGGAGATGTGTCATTAGCCATTGGTCATCTGTCATTGGTAAAAGAGGACGAATGACAAACAACACTTATAACGTGTCTTAGGAGATCTCTAGAAAACAAAATAGCTGTAGGGGCAGGTTTCGCCAAAGTCTTTCAGTTCAATCGGTAGCCTGGTTGCTAAACCTGCCCCTACCAAAGGGTAAATTTTTTCCAGGAAATCTCCTTAGCTACCTGTATTCGCTTTTCCTAACTTCTGCACCAGCGGCAAAAATATGGGTACTAAGTCAGCGCGGCTGGTGACTAGGGTGGGATAGGAGCGGCGACTGTAATCCGTTCCGGCGGCTAAAGGAAAAATGGGGGCTGAGTCCAGGGCAGTCCAGGTGGCTCCGGCAGCTTGAACGATCGCCCACACAGCGGCAATATCCCAGATCTTGGGAGTGGCTTCAACTCCACCCAGTGCCCATCCGGCAGCGACGGTCAGCAAATTGTAGGTGGCGACTCCCAACATGCGAATTTTGCAGGGAATGGGCTGCTGCAGGATAGAGGTACTGCGGGCGCACAGGTTAAAGAAATGATTGGGACTGGGATCATCTGGACTGGCATGGATCGGGCGGTGATTGAGAAAAGCTCCGGTTGGCCCGGTGAGTCCCGATTGCCCATACCAGTAGCCATAAAAGGACTGGCGTAAGGGCGGCAGATGGACGTAGCCAAATACGGGCGTTCCCTGATACAACAATCCCAGGGAGATGCCCCACAACGGCAACCCTCTGGCAAAGTTGGTGGTGCCGTCGATCGGGTCAATAATCCAGCACCATTCCGTACCGGAAAAGATATGGGCGACTTCTTCACTCAGTACGCCGTGGTCAGGAAACGTTTGCTGAATCGCAGTTCGCAGTTCTTCATCCGCCCAGCGATCGGCCTGTGTCACCAAGCTGCCATCGGCTTTTTCCGTCGTCTGCGCCTGTCCATAGTGCAGTAATTGAGTACCGACGCGATCGCACAGCGTTTCTGCAAAAGTCAGAACCGTTGACCAAAAATTCTCGGTTGTCATGCTGTTCAAGTAATTGAATAGGGCTAATCTCGATCGCTTTCGATCACGGCTGCGATGGCTTGTCTGGCCGTGGTCTGGAATTCCTGCACACTCACCCGTTGCAACAGCACGATCGCAACCATCATGCAAAGGGCTTGCAGGACAAACACCAGTCCGTAGGCTATCACCAAATTACTGGTTAACCGTCTGCCCACGTCCAGGGTCGCGCCGCCGATCACCGTTGCCAGTCCCCGCGCGATCGCCTGAGATAGTCCCCAGGCTCCAATGAAGGTGCCAGCCGTTTCTGCCGCCGTTAGATCCAACATCAGGGTAATGGCTCCGGTGGTCGTAATTCCTGATGCCAAGCCAAACACTAGCAGCACGAGTTGCAGAAATTTGGGATTCCCAGACGATCCAGCCAGAATCAGGAGCACCAGGGAAATCACTACCGCCTGACAGCCCAATTTTGCCGTCTGACGTTTGCCAATGCGGGGAGCCATGAAAAACCCGGCCCCGATAATGCCAATTAATGTTCCAGTGCCCCAGAAGGCATTCAGAGTGGCCGTGGAACCCGCCGCCAGTTTGAACACCTCCCCACCGTAGGGTTCCAGAATGGCATCCTGGAGAAATAACCCTAGCGTCATGGCCAGTAGGAAGGTGAAGAAAAAGCGCGTTTGTCGGTTGGCTGTCAAAATCCGCCACGCCCGCTGGAGAGTGATTTGTTCTTCTGGATCGATTTGAACCCGTTGAGCAAAGCGAGAATACTTGCGTTCCACTCCCCAAGTGGCAATCAAGGCTAACCCGACCACAACCCAGGGCATGACCAGAAACAGTTGATTGATGCTGGCTTGCAGTGTTTCCAGAGAGGGATTATTGCCCAGTTGTCTGAGCATGATGCCAATGGTGATGCCGCCGACGATCGTGCCTGCAATCAACATCGCCCAATCAACGCCAACAATTTTGGAGCGATCCTCCTCATCGGTAATATCCACCAGCAGGGTGGCAAACGGGGTAGAACTGGCGCTCAGAGCAATCCCATAAACCCCAAACAACGCAGCCAGGAGGGTGATCCAGGCATAGGTTGGCGTACCCCATCCGACCGTTTGCAAGCTTGCTCCCACTTGCCACATTACCTGTACGGCCGCAAATGCAATCACCGCCACACTGACGATTCCCGTCAACACATAGCCCGTGCGGTGCAATCCCCATAAGGGTTTGGTATCGGATAATTGCCCAAACACAACGCGGGAGGGGGCAACAAACAGGGTAACGGCCAGCACAACACTTGCGATCGTGGCGGGAACATCCAGTTCCTTAATCAACACCCGATTCAACAACCCAAATAGCAAGACTGACAGCATTCCCAATCCCATCTGGAACAGTCCCAGCCGCAGCATGGTGACGATCGTGATCCGGGGCTTTTCCAACGAATTAAAAGATGACTCTGAAGGCTGACTGGTTTCCATAGCTGGCCAAGATTCTAAGAAGGCAAAAATTCGAGTTTTTTAGTCAAGGAGTTTTCTGATCTACCAGGATAAGGCTCAGAGCCAGCTTCAGTACGAGCGCGTTAAAATATGAAGAAGTATGAACCTCCTTGAATAAAACGTTGTTGAGAAAGTGGTAAACGCTGTGCAGACTATCACGCTTGGCCCCAACGGCCCTCAAGTTCCTGCCCTGGGGATTGGCACCTGGGCCTGGGGAGATACCCTGTTCTGGAATTATGGCAAAGAGTATGGAGCGGAACAGGTACGAGAAGCCTTTTTTGCGGCCCTGGATGCGGGAGTAAACTTTTTTGATACGGCAGAGATTTATGGCCTGGGAGAGTCAGAGCGCCTGATCGGGCAATTCATGAAAGAGGCCGATCGCCCCGTACAAATTGCTACCAAGTATTTCCCCTTGCCCTGGCGGTTTAGTGCTCAGGCCGTTGTAGATACCCTCACTGCCAGCCTCAAGCGATTACAGGTGGATCACGTCGCTCTTTATCAAGTGCACTGGCCATTCGATTTTTTGATGAGCCAACAGACATTAATAAACGCTCTGGCCGATGAAGTGGAGAAAGGCCGCATTGGAGCGATCGGCGTGAGCAACTATTCCGCTGACAAGATGCGGCAGGCTCACAAATTCCTGGCAGATCGAGGCATCCCCCTAGCCGTGAATCAAATGAACTACTCCCTCCTGACCCGCCAAATTGAAACCAATGGAGTTTTAGATGCTGCCCGTGAGCTAGGTATTACCATTCTGGCCTACAGCCCCCTGGCCCAGGGATTACTCACCGGAAAATATACCCCTGACAGTTCCCCCTCCCTGACCGGAGCACGAAAGCTCGATCCTCGTTTCAGTCAGAAGGGGCTAGAAAAAATTTCCCCCTTAATCAAGGCTCTCCAACAAATTGGCGATGCTCACCAACGCACCCCAGCCCAAGTCGCTTTAAATTGGTTAATCGCTCAAGGCGGCGTGATCCCCATTCCCGGTGCCAAGACCGCCAACCAAGCCCAACAAAATGCCGGAGCTTTAGGTTGGAGCTTGAGTCCCGATGAAGTAACTCAATTGGATGAAATCAGTCGCACTTGTCGATAGGGCTGTGCACGAGAATGAAATCTCTGCGATGCGTTACGGCTAACGCCTAACACATCCTACAACTGAGTGCTGAGTGGAAAATGCCTATCCATCAAAACAGGTTGACAGTGTACTAGATGTCGGTGTAAAAGTCCTCAGCATACTCAGGTGGAATCGATCGACAAGAGACTTTCACCTCAAACAAGTAGCACCTTTCGGGGGGCGTGGGGGAGTTAGGCCCCCACAAAGCGGGGGGCCGGGGGGAAGTCCCCCGGTCAGGTTTACCAACGAAGCTAAGGAGAAAAGGAGGATTCAGGTATCAGGAGCAAAACGATCGCCCTTCCGATACACTGAAGGCAAAATTCGATATCCATTTTTAAGATGAAACTATTTACCGATTGGGGCTTTAAGGCCGATAGCTGGCAGGGTCGCCGAGGCGAATACTGGGTACTGGTGCAGGGGCTGCTGATTCTAGGATTTGCCCTGCTGCCTGTCTATCGGCCTGCAAGCTGGAGTGCTCTAAAGCTGCCGCTGCTCTATGGAGTGTGGAGTGTGGCGGCTGTTCTGGGTCTGATCGGGCTGGTGTTCTTTGTGAAGGGGTTAGTGGATCTGGGGAATAACCTCACCCCACTACCGCATCCACGGGAAGATCACCCGGTCCGACTTTCCCGTCCAGAACGGCGAGGAGATCCGGCGGCTGGCGTATTCCCTCATGACCCCACAGCAGATTCAGCGGTTCGAGCAGCGCAGGGAGCTGGACCTCGGCTTC
>JBBIQC010000439.1:0-4779 GCA_037442585.1 Oscillatoriales cyanobacterium bin_317 | reverse complement strand
TGCCAGTGGTAGCCGCTATGGGGAGTTTCTAGTGGATGGTGGATCACATCAAGACTGATTTCCCTACTGCAATTTTGGAATCTATGCCTGTCTGGCGAAAAAGTCCATAGGTTAAATCTTGGTAAAAGCTTGAAAATTTTGAACAGCCCTTAACCAGACCTTTCCCTGGCTTGTTGTATACTTACTGTAACAAAGTCTAGGAAACTCACAAATTCCACTGTAGAATGTGGACTTTTTTGCGGGTATACTGAGAATCGACTTAATCCTTAAGTCAGGTGTGAGTGAGAGCAAAATTATGTCAAAAATGTTTTGGAATTTAGTGCTAGCCGCTCCTGCAGTGATCGGTGCAGGATATGCCACCGCGGCTCAGGCTGAAACCTTAAATCAAGGTGCAGTTGCTGAACCAACCGCTGCCACTGAACAACGTGAAACCATTGTGGCTCAAGCAGTCCCTGCTGCTAGCCCCGCCGCAGATAATGGCCAAACCCTGAACCAGATTAATTCTTACAGTGTAGAGGGGAGAGGCAACAGTCTCGATCAGGTGACGTCTGTTTCCCAGTTCAGCGATGTGAAGCCAACGGATTGGGCTTACCAGGCTTTGAAGTCCCTGGTGGAGCGCTACGGCTGTATCGTGGGTTATCCTGACAAGACCTACCGGGGTAATCGTGCCCTCACCCGCTGGGAGTTCGCGGCTGGTCTGAATGCCTGCCTGGACAAAATTCAAGAATTAATCGCCGCTGCGACCGCTGACTTCGTTAGCAAAGAAGATCTGGAAACGGTGAAAAAGCTCCAGGAACAATTTGCGGCGGAACTGGCCTCGCTTCGGGGACGAGTGGATGCTCTGGAGGTTCGCACGGCGACCCTGGAGAAACAACAATTCTCTACCACCACCAAACTGGCGGGTGAGGCTATCTTTGCGATCGCCGATACCTTGGGTGATTCTGCAACCGTTCGCGGTAATGGCAGACCTATTCCAGGTACTAATGGGCAAGACAATACTGAAGTCATCTTTGCTGATCGGGTACGCTTGTCTTTCAACAGCAGCTTCAGTGGTAAGGATCTGTTACGTCTTCGATTACAAGCTCGCAACGTCACTCCCTTTAATGGAGCAGCTCTGACGGGTACCCAGGAAACCCGCCTATCCTTCGATGGCAACGAGAACAATTCTGTCTTCCTCGATAAAGCGTTCTATCGCTTCCCCGTTGGCCAGAATCTGCGGATTCAAATTGATGCTACCAATGCTGAAATGTATGACGGCATCATCAGTACCCTGAGTCCGTTTGAAAGCAGCGGCCAGGGAGCAGTTTCTCGCTTTGGTCGCTTCAACCCAATCTATCGAGCCAATAACCCAGGTAGTACTGGCTCGGCTGGGGTGAGCTTTGACCTCAAACTCGGTGACTTTGGCTCATTACAGGGGGGCTATTTCGCAGGTCCCAATAGCAATGATCCATCCATTAAGAACGGGTTATTTAACGGTGCCTATGCGGCCATGGGTCAATTGGTGATTCGACCCATGAAAACCCTGGATATTGGCTTTACTTACGTTAACGCCTACTATCCGGGGAATCAGGTGAATGTTACCGGAAGCACTGGAACTGGTTTTGCGATTAATCCGTTCACTGGTCAGACTGTCGGTGGCGTGGCGAACTTCGGCAGAGCCTTAAGTTCAGAGAACTACGGTATCCAATTGCAGTGGCGGGTAAGCCCAGCAATTACGGTGGGAGGTTGGTATGGTTACACTATGGCCTACCGCAAGTCCAACAACGATTTTGCCGAGATTCAGAACTGGGCTGCCTTTTTAGGCTTCCCCGACTTAGGTGGGAAAGGCAATTTGGGTGGTCTGCTGTTTGGGCAAACGCCCAGAGTAACCAATACTCGCTTCCGTCCGTCGGGTCCAAATAATGCCCTGCGAACTCAAGACTATGAAGCACCGCTTCAGTTGGAAGCATTCTATCGTTACCGGATCAATGACAATATTTCCATCACCCCTGGAGTATTTGTCCTCTTTAGTCCAGAAGGAAATAGTGCTAACAACACTCAATATGTAGGGGTGATTCGTACTACCTTCACGTTCTAAACCAAGTCCAGCTAGAGAACGGTCGTTTTCTTATACAAAGAAACCAGAGTTCTGGACTTGGGCAAGGTTTAACTGTTGGATGAGGGATAGAATCTCGGTTCTATCCTGAATTCCTCCTCACATCAAGCGCAGAGATTCCGCTCATGTGGAATCTCTTTTCTTTTAGTCGCTTAAAGTATCCAAAACCCTAGCGGTAAACCGTAGTATAATAGAAGAAATATCTTTGCTTATGTCACCCAGTTTGGATAGATCTGTGGAACTTTCTTGTAAAAACGAGTATGCAATCCTGGCCTTAATTGAGTTGGCAGCCCACTTTAATAGTGGTGAACCGCTGCAAATTCGTCAGATTTCTCAACAGCAACAAATCCCCGATCGCTATTTGGAGCAACTGCTGGCCACATTACGTCGGGGGGGGCTGGTGCGATCGCAACGGGGCGCACGGGGAGGCTATGTCTTAGCGCGGGAACCCTGGAAGATTAATTTACTGGAAGTCTTAACCTGTTTGGAAGGAGCCGATTCTCAGCCGATCGACCAGGATGCTCCTGTAAAAACCCTGGAAAGCGCCGTGATTAGTGAACTGTGGAATGAAGCCCATCAGGCGGCTCAATCCGTTCTACAGCGCTATACCCTACAGGATTTGTGCGAAAAACGGGATGCCCGCCGTCAACTGGAGATCATGTATTACATTTAGCAATTCACCTCAGCGTGTCTTTGCGGCTCGCCAATTAAATAACTTGACCGAAATGGGAGGGCTGGGGAGGGGGACGCAAGCTCCTAGCTTCAGATACGGGGTCGAGTAATCCCCTCCCGCGCCTGCGGCAGCAGGCAGAGTAGGATACACTTACACTTATTACGCCAGTTTGCTCAGTGTCAGAATGATTGTCGTAGAGTTCAAAGTCAAAGGCAAGCCTGTCCAGTACCGGGCGATTGATGAAGCGATTCAAACGGCTCAGTTTGTTCGCAACAAATGCTTGCGCTATTGGATGGACAATCAGGGCGTTAGCAGGGCAGCGTTGTATCGTTACAATACCCAGCTACGGGCTGAATTTCCTTTTGTTGAAGCACTCAACTCTCATGCTTGCCAAGCCTCGGTAGAGCGGTGCTGGTCTGCCATTGCTCGGTTCTACGACAATTGCAAGAAGCAGATTCCCGGCAAGAAAGGCTATCCCAGGTTCAAGAAACACAGCCGTTCTGTGGAGTACAAGACCTCTGGGTGGAAGCTTTCTGAAGACCGGAAACGAATCACCTTCACTGATGGCAAGCAGATTGACAAGCTGAAGTTAATTGGCAGTCGAGACTTGAGTTTCTACCAACCAGATCAGATTAAACGGGTCAGGTTGGTTCGACGAGCAGATGGCTATTACTGTCAGTTCTGCATTCAAGTCGAGGCCACGGTTGAATCAACGCCGACTCAAAAGGCAGTGGGCATTGATTTGGGATTGAATTACTTTATTGCCGATTCGCAGAGTCATACTGAAACTGCTCCCCAGTTCTACCGAAAAGCAGAGAGACAGTTGAACCGTGCCAATCGCCAGAAGTCAAAGAAGTACCGTAAAGGTGCAAAACCACAGTCACGGAACTATCACAAAGCCAGGGTTCGATATGCCCGGAAACATTTAAGAGTAAGTCGGCAGCGAGAAGAGTATTGCAAGAGTCTGGCATACTCCGTGATCCAATCAAACGATTTGGTCGCCTATGAAGACTTAAATGTCAAAGGGCTGGTTAGAAATCGGCACCTGGCTAAGTCGATTAGTGATGCAGGATGGTCAACTTTCCGCAAATGGCTAGAGTATTTTGGCAGGAAGTATGGCAAGGCAACGGTTGCCGTTCCTCCCCATTACACCAGTCAGAATTGCTCAAGCTGTGGCAAGGAGGTCAAGAAGGCGTTGAGCGTGAGAACCCATGTCTGTCCCCATTGTGGATATGTGGCAGACAGAGATGTGAATGCGGCACTCAATATCCTGCAACGAGGACTAACTACGGTGGGGCACACCGGAAGTCGATACGCTTGGGGAGATTTGCCCTCTAGCTCAGTTGGTGCAAACCTGCGGGGTTATGGCGAGTCGTAGAACCAAGAATCCCCTGGCTTTAGCGAAGCGGAGCCACGGGGAGTGTCAAATGGTTTGTTTTCCACAGGGGCGAACGACCGCTCGCCCCTCCCCAAGAATTTCACCTTAATTTATTCTCATTCCTTCGTTCATTCTTCTATTTCCCTAGACAGCAAATTATGCGAATTGCTCAGAACATTACGGATCTCATTGGCCATACCCCACTGGTACAACTCAATCGGATTCCCCAAGCAGAAGGGTGTGTTGCCCAAATTGTCGTCAAACTGGAGAGTATGAATCCCTCCTCATCCGTAAAAGACCGGATTGGCATTAGCATGATTACTGCCGCCGAACAGGAAGGATTGATTTCACCGGAAAAAACGGTGCTGGTAGAACCGACTTCTGGCAACACCGGAATAGCTCTGGCGATGGCCGCTGCCGCCAAAGGGTATCGGTTAATCTTGACCATGCCAGAAACCATGAGTGCCGAGCGGCGAGCCATGCTGCGGGCTTATGGAGCAGAACTGGAACTGACTCCCGGTATTGAAGGTATGAGTGGCTGCATTCAACGGGCACAAAAAATTGTTGATACCCTGCCCAATGCTTACCTGCTGCAGCAGTTCCGCAATCCGGCTAATCCTAAAATTCATCGCG
>JBBIQC010000438.1:0-4783 GCA_037442585.1 Oscillatoriales cyanobacterium bin_317 | reverse complement strand
AGTGCCTGCCATCGCGATCGCCCCCACATCCCCGGTGGTCAAAGCATAGAGACCCACGGCCCATTTCGCCCAGCCAGGAGATTTATCTTCCGCACTCAAGCTGGTGTTGGGAATCACCTTTTGTCCCGTCAGTTTTTCGGTAATGCGATCGGTGACCTGAGTATAGGACTCGCCGTACTGGGTGGCACTCTTGGCTAACCCGACAAAGGCGGCATCCATATCTTTCTGAGCTGTCAAACTCCAGGCGGCGATTTTATCCAGCAGATATTTCTCAAACGCGAGGCGCAGCGAAGCTTCAAACTCTTGCCGTTTTCCCCTTTGGAGGAAGTCAAAGAATTTGAGGTCGGGCTGATAGCGGGCGAAATCTGCTTCAAAGGTCGCGGCCAGATCGGGCAGGTAACTGCGGAACGAGTTGGCGATCGCACTGGCCTGCTGTTCGCCCACAATCCGAATTTCGTCCTTAAATTGATCGCGAATCGTGACCAGTTGATCAAATTCCGGTTGCACGGAACGAATCTTTTGTCTCAGTTCTTGAATACTTTCGCTGAGTAAAGGAATGCGGCGATCGCAGGCTTCATGCACAGTACGGTAAGCTTGTCGGGCAATTAATTTGGCCTGCCGCAGTTCCGAGATGGCCCGCTCCTTCGTCAAAAAGTAATTCAATGCTTTGATGAATTCGGAAAAGCCTGTGCCTTCCAGTGAGCCATTTTTTAACCGCTGACGCAAAGCATTGAGAGAAGAGACTTCAAACACGCGATCGTCGTAACGATCCTCACCTTCTACCTGGCAGTAGGGAGTGAGATTGGTTCTAAACACCTGCCGCACCCGATCTTCTGCTTCATGCAAAGCCGTTAAATCTTCTGGATCAATCAAGCGATTTTGAATTTCATCCCAGTGATTAATCAGAAAGAACACGGACAAACCCCGATCTTTGATGTAATTTTCCAAATAACGCTGTTCTCCCAGAGTATATGGCTGGGTAGCACTGAGAACAAACAAAATCGCATGGCAGTTGTTGATATATCCCAGCGTTAACTGATTGCGTTGCTCTGTGTCATTCAATCCCGGACTGTCAATAATTTGCACGCCCTTTTCTAACAGAGTCAGCGGATACTGTACCTCGGCATAAGCCACATTGGGAAAGGCAATAATGCCTTCTTCCTGTAGTTTCTTTGCTTCCTCCGGTGGAATGGTGTAACGCTGCTTGAAGGTTTCAAAATCGAGTCGTTCTGGTGCGCGATCGTCTTTGAAATGCACCGTTACTTGCTTATCCTGCCCATAACTGAGGACGGTCAGGACAGCGGTGCAGGGATTTACGTCAGTCGGCAAAATGTTTTCGCCAATCAGGGCATTCAGGAAGGTACTTTTGCCCCGTTTCATGTCGCCCAGCACCAGCAGACGAAACACGCCCTCCCCTAAATTCCGGCTGACTAACTCTAAATCTTCGATCGTACTCTCCAAACCTAACTTACCGGAAGCGGTTTCTCCCTCCTGTTCTGCCTGGGTGAGGGTATTGGCGATTGCATTCAAATATCCCGAAAACTCCTGACGCGCTTTGGCAACTTTATCTAAATCACTAATAAAACTTTCAGCTTTATAAGCCATTGGAACTCCTCAAGGTGGAAATACGACAGGCCAAAACTGATGTGCTAAGAACACACCAGGGCAACAACCAGCCATTTCCAGGTGAATGCTTCCGCAATCTTTCCAGACCAACTCGTTAACAAGATGTTGTGATCATCTGCACTTAACGAGCGATCTTTATACCATGCTTGTTTCCATCATGCAGGGGAAAATTTGCGATCGCCATCCTCCACCTATGCGATCCCCTATCCTCCAGTTGGGTGAGGCAAGATGTGAGAATTTCAAGAGCACGATCGTGACACCGAAGCCGGATTGATGTAGGATGAATAGATATTTTGGTACAAATGTATTGTATGTCCTCGGTTGCAGGGTTGCCTCAACGCCAGCCTGTCCGCTCTCCCCACGGTGGGTGCAGTAGGATAGTGATTAAGGATTTTGGATTAGATCATCCGAATCAAATTGCGATCGATCTCGACAGATAAAGATCCCCCTGCCTCCGGCATCCCCCTTATGAAGGGGGACTGAGGGGGATCGGTGTAAAGGTTTTGTTTACCTCTCAGGTCTATGTCTCAGCCGTTGCTATCTGAAGAAATTGTCAGGCCAGACATCAGCCATCTGGTACTGGAAGATGGAGTTCCGGTGGATAACTTTCAATCTGAAAAACAACAGCGACTGCTGGTAGAACCCCTCTACAGTTCACCCGTCATTCCTCCACCTTTCATTGCCGCCGCCAACGTCGGCATTTTTTACAGCATTAACCAGGACGGCATTGCCCCGGATGTCTTTCTCAGCCTGGGAGTGCAAATGCCAGACAACTGGGTAGAGCGACACAATCGTTCCTATCTGGTGTGGGAATTTGGCAAAGTTCCCGAAGTGGCGATCGAAGTTGTCTCCAACCGCAAAGGCAACGAACTGGGCAGCAAAAAAGCGGCCTATGCCCGGATGAAGGTGGATTATTACGTCGTCTTCGATCCCCTGCGGCAACTGCAACAACCCGACGAGTTGAACGGCTCCCTCCTGAAAATCTGGGCGTTAAGTGCAGGCCGCTACATTGAACTCACGCCTCCTCAGGGACTGAATATGGGTGAACCAATTTATCTAGACACCGTGAACCTGGGACTGACTCTCTGGGAAGGCGAATTTGAAATGGTGCCTGGAATTTGGTTGCGCTGGTGCGATCGTGCTGGAATCGTCATTCCCACAGGCGCAGAAGCCAGAGCGATAGAACAGCAACGGGCTGACCAAGAACGCCAACGAGCCGACCAAGAACGCCAACGGGCCGATCGCTTAGCCGATCGCTTGCGGGCGATGGGAATCGATCCAGACGAAGTATAAACAATTTCTATTGGCTCAAAGTATCGGACAAATAATCCGCTGTGGCTTCTACCAGGGCGATCGCATTCTCATACATCATCCGGGTGGGGCCTAACATGCCGACACTACCGACGGGAATATCTCCTTTACGGTAAGTCGAAGAAATCAGGGTACAGGTACGAATCGGTTCTAAAGGATTTTCTGCCCCAATCCGAATCGTCACTCGCTTACCGGGTTGGTCAAAAGGAGAGGGTTCAAAAATCAAGGGCAGCAATTGATCCTGTTCGTCTTCCAGAAGATGCACGATCGTTTGTACCTGCTGCACTTCAGAAAACTCTGGTTGGCGCATCACCTCAGACAATCCACTGATTAAAATTTGGGTAGGCGCGGGAGCCTGGGAACGGCGCGATAACTCACTGAGAATGGTCTTTAAGAAATCCCCGTAGCGCTGAAAATCTCGATCGAGTTCGTTCCAGTCGATCGTGGGCAATTCTGCGATCGCCTTACCCCGCAGATGACTGTTCAAGAAGTTAGATAGCAGTTGCAATTCCTGTTCCAGCAATTCCGCATCCGGTTCTGCTTCTCCCTCACTTCTGGGTAAGTCGATCAACGTGGATTGGGTTTCATAGGAATCCGTCACGCAGATCAACATCACCCGTTGCAGATCGACAGGCACCAGTTGAACATGGTGGAGGCGGGTTGTGTACGTCTGGGGCATCGTGATTAACGCAACATAGCCTGTCACCGTCGCCAAGATTTGGGCCGCCCGTCGCAGCATTGATTCCAGATTCCAATCTTCACCACTGAGGCGATCGCTCAACAGTTGTTCAGCCTGCTGCATGAACTGGTTGGAGGGAGGAATCAGTTGATCGACATAAATGCGATAGCCCGAATCCGATGGTACCCGTCCCGCCGAAGTATGCGGCTGATAGAGTAAGCCAACCTTTTCCAGCACGCCCATTGCATTCCGAATCGTGGCGGAACTCACGCTCAGGTTATATTCTTTCACCAATGCTTCTGAACCGACGGGTTCTGCAGTGGCAATGTAGTGGCGCACAGTGGCCCAGAGAACCTGTTGTTGGCGATTGGTCAGTTGAACCGGAAAGGACATAGTAAAGAATGGTCTAAAAGAAGTTTAAAAATAGGGCTGGAATGTATTCACTATAAGGGTGAACTTACTAAACTGTCATGTCGCTGGCGGTATCTGGCAAAACGTTTACAGGCTCTACTTCCTTCATTCTGGAGGTAGAGCCTGTAATGTCTTATTTTAGACAGGCATTGGGTAGAGACGTTCCGCCGGAACGTCTTTACTAATAGCGTCCGTAGGAACCGGTGCCCCGGTCTGACCAGCTATCTCCACTGCCCGCAGAGCGCCGTCTGTCGCCACCCCGATTGTCTTCACGAGGTCTGGCCTTATTCACTTTCATCTCGCGGCCCATCCACTCGGCTCCATCCAGAGCCTCGATCGCTGCATCTTCTTCTGCATCCGTATTCATTTCCACAAAACTGAAGCCCCGTGATCTTCCGGTTTCCCGGTCAATCATCAGTTGCACCCGCTTTACGGAACCATACTCCCCAAAAATTTCAGTCAAATCTTCTTGGGTAACCTTATAGGAAAGGTTGCCAACATAAATAGCCATGGCTTACTTTAAGTCTCCAGAAATCCAAATGTGTAGAGGGTTGAGTCCGGAGAGAAGCCTGTCGAATATGGAATAGACAAACATTGCTGCAGCCGAATCAATCTCAGAGCTTCAATCTAACATAATGTCAGTTCTACAAACAGGGTCTAGAGGTTAAAACTGCGGCTATTTGCAGAAATTTGACCTCCTCTTTAAGTTAAACCAAGTCCAGCTAGAGAACGGTCGTTTTCCGATCAGAGAAACTC
>JBBIQC010000437.1:0-4789 GCA_037442585.1 Oscillatoriales cyanobacterium bin_317 | reverse complement strand
TGGAAAGATCGTGACTCCCTTTCTGCGAAATCAGTTCAAAGTCATACTTCTGGAGAAGACGTTCAACTTCATCAGCATTCATTCGTCGAATTCGGCTCATCCAACAATAACCTCTCGCACGATCGCCCCAGGTACCAGTTCTACAGGTGCGGGTTCAAGGTAAAGGGCAATAGCCTTCTGGATGTTCTGAAGTGCCTCTTGTGCAGTTTCCCCAGCAGATGAACAACCGGGTAGCTCTGGACACCACACCGCCCAGTCTCCAGTTTCGCTATCAGGTTCAAGCACAACTCGCCATTTCATAAACCTGTTTTGCTTATAAACGCCTGACTAAGCTTGATTAATGAGTGGTCGCACTGACACTAACCCAATTCAAGGGATGTACGCCGATGAATTGTGCAAATTGAAACCCAATACTGCTGAACACTTTAACGAGATACTGTTGAAGTGGATCAATGTCTGGTACTGATGGATCAAAAAATTATTGGCTGATCGTAACCTCAATGCTAAAAAGCGGTAAGGAAAGTAATCGGCCATATTTTTGGATATGAAACGACACAAACATTCACTTCATCCGCTGCATCAGGCCAGAGATTGGTCATGGCCCTTCTGGCCCCTGGTGCCCCTCTATCCCCACGGTAAACGGCGGACGGTTTGCCGGGAGATTGTAGAAGACTGGATCTGGAGCTTTGACCAACTGCAAGGTCTGCTATATGCTGTCGTGCCGATTCGCATGACGGTGATCCGACTGGAAGCTGGGGGATTGCTGGTGTATGCGCCGATCGCTCCCACCCGGGAATGCCTCCGCGAAGTAGAAGCCCTGGTTGCCGAATATGGGCCTGTGAAATATATCATTCTGCCTACCAGTTCGGGGTTGGAACACAAAGTCTTCGTGGGGCCATTTGCCCGTCGGTTTCCCCAGGCTCAGGTCTATGTCGCTCCCCATCAGTGGAGCTACCCGTTTAATCTGCCGCTCCGTTGGCTGGGATTTCCGGCTAAACGAACCCAAGAATTACCGGAAGACAACCATCAGGTTCCGTTTGCCAATGAATTTGACTACGCGGTACTGGATATCAATCTGGGACGTGGATCCTTTGCAGAAGTAGCCCTGTTTCATCGCCGATCGCACACCTTACTGCTGACCGACTCCATTCTGTCCATTCCAGAGGAACCGCCTGCGATCGTGCAACTGGATCCCTATCCGTTGCTGTTTCATGCCCGTGACTCAGCGCTGGAACCGATCGTCGATACGCCTGAAAATCGCCGCCAAGGATGGCAGCGGATTGCCCTATTTGCCATCTATTTTCGTCCCAGTGCGGTAGAACGTCTGAGCTTGAAGCAATCGTTGCAGAATTTGCTACGGGCCAGCGATCGCTCCCTCAAAGCCTACTTGGGCTTCATGCCGTGGCGCTGGCAGGAAGACTGGCATCAATCCTTTGAAGCCTTGCGGGGACAGGGCCGTCCTTTTGTGGCTCCGATTCTGCAAATGCTGATTCTGGTTCAGGCTCCCCAGCAGGTTCTGGAATGGTGCGATCGGGTGGCCCAGTGGGATTTTCACCAGATCATTCCCTGCCATTTCGAGGCCCCCGTTGCCGCTACCCCTGCTGAATTTCGGCAAGCCTTTGCCTTTCTGGAGGAAGCATCTGATGTCCATAGCCAGCCCTTTCCCCTGGCAGAGCAAGACTTCGCTTTCCTGAAAGAACTGGAAGCCACCTTAATCCGCTACGGCATCGCCACACCCGCTAAATACAAGCAGTAGTGTGTTAGCGCCGCGTAACCCAGATTTTCCAGCCGTGAGCGACCTGGAATGCGTTACGGCGATCGCCCAACCCATCCTACGAAGCTATGGGGTATTGTGGAGAAATTCTCGATTCGAGGAGCGAGAGGGATCATAACCTTCATTCCGGACTCGACGACGGAGATCGCCAGCATCGGGAGAGGCTTTCACCGCTTCATCTGGACTGATCTTGCCCAACAGCACCAGATCGCAGAGCACCTGATTCATCACCTGCATCCCTTCGTTGGCTCCGGTTTCCATCAACTGGAAGGCTTCTGCCTCATTCCCCTTCAGCAGGTAATCGGCCATTGCAGGCGTGTTGATCAGAATTTCATGAGCCGCTGTACGTCGTCCATCCGTTGTCGGAATCAGCATTTGCGCCAGAACTGCAATCAGGGATTCCGTAATCTGGATCCGCATGGCGGGCTGCTCATCCGGGTTGTAAATGTTCAGCAGACGGTTGAGCGCGTTGATGGCATTGCGGGTGTGCAGGGTTCCCAAAACCAAGTGACCCGTTTGCGCTGCTTTCAGGGCTGTATCGACCGTGATGCGATCGCGCATTTCCCCGATCAGAATCACATCCGGGTCTTCCCGCAACACCGATCGCAACGCACTCTGGAATTCCAGCGTATGCAATCCCACTTCCCGCTGGCTGATCAAGCACTTGTGAGAGGTGTGGACATATTCAATCGGGTCTTCGATCGTCACAACATGGCGGGTGCTCGTCTCATTCATGTGCCGGATCATGGCTGCCAGCGTGGTCGATTTCCCGGATCCGGTCGGGCCTGTAACCAGAATCAACCCCTGGGATTGACCAGAGAGGTACTTCAGTACTTCGGGTAACCCCAGCCCATCAATGGAAGGAACTTCCAGAGAAATTAATCGGAGCACGATCGCGCCGCCCGTCAGGGAGTCAAAACAGTTCACCCGGCAACGAACCAGGCCGGGATAAAAAATGGCTGTATCCAATTCCTTATTGGCGGCAAATAACTGGCGCTGGTGGGGAGTCAAAATTTCCGCCAGATATTGCTCAAATAGCTGCGGCGTGACCTTTACCTGATCGCGCAGTTGTACCATTTGGCCCTGAATTCGATATCTGGGAACTTCACCAACTCGAATATGGATATCAGAAGCCTGACGGGTAAAGGCATCCCGTACCATTTGCTCAATTGTACTTCTCGGTTTAGCTACTGCCGCTGGGGTAGGTGCCGGGGGCGGAGGAGGCACGGGCATCGAACCTTCATTGTGTCGAGGTGTGGCGGAACTGGTCATGGGTGCCTCCCTGGAATCACGCATTGGAAAAGTCATTAAGCTCTAGCAGCGAAGGAATTGTCAGTAGAATTATGGGAAAACTAGCGTAGAGATAGGGCGCTGGCCCGACCTAAGATGCTGATGAAATTAATCACATTATTATAAGGGCTTTATTTTAATTCCACCCATTGTATCGGTTTATCTCCGTAAGAGTCCTGATCTTTCTTTCGTCGCCTACAGTTTTAAGATTTTCACTTGATTCTTTTGCAAAAAGAGAAAAGTTAAAGTTTTTGTAAAAAGTTCTTGAATTTGGGAACCTTGAGCGTGGGAAATTTCATTTATCTATGAGACTGAGTCAGCGGATAGCAGCCTGGTTAGAAACTCACTGGGTCACTCCTGCCTATGGTGGCTGGCTTCTGGGTGGGCTGTCCCTCTTTTTCTTTATTGCGGCAACCAACACTCTATCTGGTTGGCTCTATGTCATCAGCGGGGTGGGAATTGCCTTGCTGGCGATCGCGGCTCTGTTACCGGAACGGATGCTGCGCTCGCTCTCGGTGTGGCGAGTGCCCATCCATCCAGTCAGTGCGGGCGATCAGGTGATGGTGGAACTGGTCATCGAAAACCACAGTTCCCAGCCTAAATCTCTGCTGCAAATTCAGGATTATCTGCCGGAATCGTTAGGCTCAACCGCCCAACACGCCATTGAGATCATTCCGGCCCGTAGCACGCATCACTGGATCGGCAGCTACCTGGCGGCAAAACGGGGCATTTATCGCTGGCAGCAGGTTGATTTAAGAACAGGGGCTCCCCTGGGGCTGTTCTGGTGTCGTCGATCGCGTGTGGCCAAAGCAACGGCGATCGTCTACCCTACGGTATTGCCCCTGCTTCAGTGTCCCCTGATTGATCAAATGGGACGGGATCAGAGTTTGTTGATGAACAGCGATCGTCGCGCCCAAGCTGCCACCGAGGGATTGACCCGATCCTTGCGTCCTTACCGCTGGGGCGATCCGATTCGTCTGGTACACTGGCGGACGAGCGCTCGCTATGGTGATTTGCGAGTCAGGGAATTAGAAGTATTCACCGGAGGTCAGGAATTAATCATTGCGCTGGACAGCGATCGGGCCTGGACTTCCACTTCCGCAACCGAGTTACCAGTAGAAAGTGTGACTGCGGATGAATTTGAACAGGCGGTGATTGCAGCGGCCTCCCTCTATTTCTATGCCTGCCACCAGAACCTCCATGTCCAGCTTTGGACAGCCACAACCGGGTTAATTCATGGCAATCAAGTCATTCTAGAAGCGCTGGCCGCTGTTCAGGCTGGAGAGCAGTCCCAGACCTATTCCCTACCCTCCTGTTCGCTCCTGTGGCTGACCCAAAATCCGGCCAGTTTGCAATCCCTTCCACCCGGTAGCCGCTGGATTCTCTGGCCAGGACAATCAGGAACATCCCAGAGTACGGTTTCTAAAAACTTTCCAGGGGTCGGCTTGCTCATTCATGACGAACAACCTTTGCAACTTCAACTTCAAGCAATGCCAAGCTAAGGGGCTTGTGCGAAAATAAAATCCCTACGATGCGTTACAGCTAACGCCGAACACATCCTACAGCCGGTACATGATTTAACGGCAAATCCCTAAGTCCGATGGAGGTCTGAGATTATCTCATTCACCTTAAAAACCCCTCCCCTAGCCCCTCCCCGATGCGGAGCGGGAAACTCTTCAAAGCCTCCTTCCCTTGTAGGGAAGGGGGTTGGGGGTTAGGTCTGAG
>JBBIQC010000436.1:1142-4790 GCA_037442585.1 Oscillatoriales cyanobacterium bin_317 | reverse complement strand
CGCAGGTTATTCTCATGCAGCACCCGCACGACTTCTAACCCCGCCAGTACACCCAAACAGCCATCATAACGGCCGCCTACAGGAACGGTATCAATGTGGGATCCCGTTGCCAAGGCGGCTGCTCCGTCCCGCTTTCCGGCATAGTGCCCAATGATGTTGCCCGCCGCATCAATCCGAACGGACATTCCGGCCTCTCTCATCCAGTGTTGCACCCGCTGCCGTGCCAGTCCATCTTCGTCGGAAAAAGCGATCCGGCAAACTCCGCCATTGGGCAACTGACCTACTTCAGCCAGTTCCATAATGCTTCGATTCAGGCGATCGCTATTCACGATTAACGGCCTGGTTGCAACGGTCATGAAAGCCTCCTGATAGTCGTCCAGAAACTAATTGTGTCCACCCAAAATGGTTGTGTCCACCCAAAATGGGGCGTTATGTTCTCTCACTCTTTTCACTATCACTCTTTTCACTATAATCTGCATTCTGTATACAAAGTATCTGACCTATTAGACAGCAGTGGCTGAATCTGCGCTGTATCAGGGCATACGGTGTTGGGCCTGGTACGGTTTGCGCAGCTTAATTCAGCACGATGCTTTGGAGACGGAATTGGGCGATTTGAGCGATTTCAGAAAGGGCTTGCTGTTTTTCCGTTTCTATAGAATTTTTTAGTCTTTGCTCGAAAGCATTGAGGATACTGGCTTTTGTTTGGTTTTTGACGGCAATGATAAACGGGAAGCCAAATTTTGTGCGATAGGTTTGATTCAGGGACTGGAAGCGTTGATACTCCTCTGGGGACAGGCGATCGAGTCCTACCCCAGCTTGCTCCTGAACCGACGCTTCTGCCATTTTGGCTCTGCTTCCCAGGTCGGGATGGGCTTTGATTAAGGCCAGTTGTTCCTCTGCACTCATTCCCTTCACCACCTGCACCATCTTCTGATGCAGCTCCGCCACGTCCCGAAATGGTCGATCGCTCCAGGCTTGCCGCGCGATCGTCGGAGTTTCTTCAAACACCGCTCCCAGTGCTGCCACAAAGACTTCCTGATTCATTTGGTTAAGTTCTGCAATGGAAAAAGACATAAATTCGGAAAACACCAATTCTCTCGCTGGACTTGGTTTAAAACTCAAAACTCAAAACTTAAAACTCAAAACTTAAAACTCTCAACTCTTCAATGATTCTCCCTCCAGTTGTTTGATTTCCTGAACCACACGTTCTTTACTGCAAATGAGGTGAAATTGAATGGCTTGATTAGCGGCAATGGAGTTGCGATCGCAAATGGCTTCATAAATCCGGCGATGTTCACTGCAGATGTCTAGAACACGGGGATTGTGTTGCAATGTCCGCAACCGCAGGAGGGCCATCTTATCGAACACTTGATCCAGGATTTGCACCAACCAGAAATTGCCAGAACTTTCGGCCAGCAAGCGGTGGAATTGGTAGTCCATGTGCAGCAGTTGATGATGAGTTAACTCATTCGGCTGTTGTTCAACTGTTTGCTCGGACTGGCGAACAATTTGCTGTAAGCGATCGAGATGACTGATCGTGGCATTGCGACACGCTTCTGAAACAGACAACTGTTCCAGCACAATCCGACAATCATAAAGTTGCATCGCATCGGAGACGGATAAACTGGCGACCCGCACGGCTCCATGTCCGTCGGCTGTTACCAAATTTTCCCGTTGTAGTTGGCGAATTGCTTCCCGAATGGGAGTCCGGCTTACCTGCAACAGTTCGGCTAGTTGGGTTTCGATCAGCCGCGTTCCTGCTGCCAATTCCCCAGATAAAATTGCTGTCCGAATCGCTTCATAGGTTTGCTCATGAAGTGATTGGGAGCGCTGCAAAGGTCGAGAAGAAATCACCAAGACCAATTCTCCTGATTGAGGGAAGAGGTTTTAGACCAGTTTTACCTGGCGATCGCGAAAATTCTCGCTTACCTTGAAAAACTGTTCTTTATTGTATACAGTATGCTTTCAGTGGCCCGATTGTGCAAGTAGCAAATTGACCTTTGCTTAACCCCTACGAAACAGGTTTTTCAGATTGGTAACTTTTATGCCGACATTGCTCATTAAAAATATTCATACTCTCGTCACCATGAATGATTCACGGCAGGAGATTCGCCATGGGGCGTTGCTGGTACGGGATAACGTGATTGAGCAGGTGGGCACGACTCAGGAACTGCCTGCTACAGCGGATGAAGTGTTGGATTTGCAGGGGCGATACCTGGTTCTGCCAGGATTGGTCAACACCCATCATCACTTTTACCAGACCTTAACGCGAGTCATTCCGGACGCTCAAGATGGCAGTTTATTTACCTGGCTGCAAACGCTCTACCCTATCTGGGCCAACCTGACAGCGGAGGGAGTGTCCATCAGTGCCCAAATGGCGGCAGCAGAATTGCTACTGTCTGGTTGCACAACGGCCAGCGATCATCTGTATATTTTTCCGAATGATTGCACGCTGGATGACGAAATTCGGGCGATGCAGGCGATCGGGATGCGCTTCCATGCCAGTCGGGGCAGTATGAGTGTCGGCGAAAGTCTGGGAGGATTGCCGCCGGATGCTCTGGTGGAAGCAGAAGCGGACATTTTGCAAGACTCTCAGCGCTTAATTGAGCAGTATCATGACAACTCGCGGTATGCGATGGTACGCATGACCCTGGCTCCCTGTTCTCCGTTTTCTGTGTCCAGGGATTTGATGCGGGAGTCAGCCGCGCTTGCCCGTAGTTATCCCGGCGTGCGATTGCATACTCACCTGGCCGAAAACCAATCGGATATTGATTACAGCTTGCATACTTTTGGCCTGATACCGGGGGATTATGCTGAATCCGTGGGATGGTTGGGGGAGGATGTGTGGCACGCCCATTGTGTGAAATTGAGTGATGAATCGATCTTGAAATTTGGCAAAACAGGAACCGGAGTGGCCCATTGTCCCTGCAGTAATATGCGTCTGGCCAGTGGGATTGCTCCCATCCGGAAAATGCTCGATCGCGGGGTGCCAGTCGGGTTAGGGGTGGATGGCTCGGCTTCTAACGATGCCGGAAATTTGCTCCAGGAAGCCCGGACTGCATTTCTGTTAGCCCGAGTGCGAGACAATGAGGCAGCGGCGATGACGGCACGACAGGTTCTGGAAATTGCCACCTTGGGAGGAGCGAGAGTGCTGGGACGGGATGATATTGGCTCCCTGGCTCCTGGCATGGCGGCTGATTTTATTGCGATTTCTCTGGATCGACCTCAGTTTGCGGGTGCGCTGCATGACCCAGTGGCAGCAGTGATTTTCTGCCAAACCCATCAGGTGGACTACAGCTTCATTAATGGTAAGAAGGTCGTCGATCGCGGTCGCCTCACCACCGTTGAACTGGAAACGCTCGTCGAAAAAACTAATAAATTAGCCGCTGCCATGATCGATGGCTAAAACAGTTCGGCTTCGTCGTTTGTCATAGTTCATTCTGCGATCGCCCTACATGCACAGCCAGAGGAGCAATGTTTGCACTGAGAGCGGTAGGACTGATGCCAACCCGATGAGCTACCAGTAACCCGATCGCTTCCAGGTAGGAGTTGACGTGCAGCGCCTGGATGCCCAGTTTTTCCGGGGGAACATTCAGGGTCGTTTGGTTCTCCCGCACAGCAATAATCCACGGGTTAAATTGGCCGATC
>JBBIQC010000436.1:0-1090 GCA_037442585.1 Oscillatoriales cyanobacterium bin_317 | reverse complement strand
GACTGGCGACCACATCACCAGACAAAGGGGAATCCTGGGGCAGCACAAATTGCGGCGATCGACTGAGACCCACCAGCACACAGGGCAGAAACGTATAACCCAGTTCTTCAGCCGCAGACCGGGGCGACAGCGTGGGATCTAGCGGGAGTGGTAATAATGCCGGAGCATGGGCACAGGGTATCTGAAAGGTTCGCACAATTAAGTGACTGATCACGGCTTCGGCCCCTGCCAGTGGATCCACCCCTTTTCCCTGCCGATAATTTTGTAAGGCCTCACTGCCAAGATCATCAGGAAAGCGGGCAACCACTGCGATCGCTTCTGCTCCTGCCTGCTGAATCAGTGTTTCTGCTGCCCGTAATAAACTGTCTGGACGGGCGATCGTGCCCCAGGTGGCTCCGGAGGCTGCTGTCTTCAGTTCCACTCCTAACGGCGCATCCGTCACCAGATAATCCGTCAGGTTTAGCCCCAATGTGGCGCGAGTGGCATCTGCGGCCTGGAGATGACGCAGCCGTAACTCCGGCTCCATCCCCTGATCCAGAATCAGCCCTACCCGATTCTCATGCACCGGACGTAATCCCCACCGTCCCGCCGCAAACTGATCCAATCCATACCCCTCCACATACAGCGCATTGGGCAAATTCCAATACAACTGTGCCCCATTCAACACATTGGGATGAGTAATCAGGCAATCACAGACCTGCCCGATCGCCCGTGCCACTGGCAACGCATCCCCCGCATACCCACCGATCGCGGCTCCAATTCCGGTCGGAACGATCAGGAGAACAGTATAAGGACGGCGCATAAATACCTCATCACTCTTCTCCCGTCACGATCGCCTCCACTGTAACCTGTTGCTGTTCTTCGTCTACATCCGTCACAGCCCAGCGTAGAGGCTCACCACGCTTTTGTAATTCGGCCTCGATCGCTTGTTGCAAAGCCAGCGGGGATTCCTGAAGGTCAATTTCGGCAGTAATGAAATGAGTGGTCATAACGCTGCTAAGGAGATGGATCTTTTAAATCATGTATCGGCTATAGCATGTGTTAGGCGCTAGCCATAACGCATCGTAGAGATTTTATTTTCGCGCAAGCC
>JBBIQC010000435.1:0-4797 GCA_037442585.1 Oscillatoriales cyanobacterium bin_317 | reverse complement strand
CAATAAAATCACCGCTTTCATGGTGCAGTTAAATCAAGCGGTGAAAGCCAGAAAGCCAAAAGCCATCTTCTCCCTGTCCCCTAACTACTACGACTTTGCTTACAAAATGCATTTGCAAGACTGGTTGGGATGGCTTCGCAAAAATATTGTGGATGAGTTAGTGGTGCAGGTGTATCGTCCCAATTTAGAAAGTTTTCAGGAACAAATTGTGCGTCCTGAAATTCAAGAAGCTCAACAAAAAATTCCTACTGGCATTCTCACTGGACTTCGCAATAAACCTGTTTCCATGTCTCTGATTCAAGCTCAAACGCAGGCCGCTCGCGATCGGGGTTTGGGCGTGTCTTTCTTCTATTACGAAAGCCTCTGGGATACCTCGCCCGAATCCGCGCCAGAGCGACAAGCCGGATTTCAAGCCCTGTTTGTGAATCCTGCCGTACGATCGGCCATTTAAGAAAGGGCACGAGGCGCAATACCTGTATCGATTGCACGGCCTACTCTAAAATGGCGGCGTGTAACTGTGCGTCCCTGACATTGGCCTCTTCTAAATTGGCTCCGCGCAGATCAGCCCCGGTGAAATTAACCTGGCTCAGGTTAGCGCCACGCAAATTCGCTGCCTGCAAGTTGGCATAGCTGAGATTCGCCCCCCTTAAGTTAGCACCGCGCAAATTGGTGGATTGCAGGATGGCCCCAATGAAGTTAGCTTTACGGAGGTTGGCCCACCGCAAATCTGCTCCAGTCAGGATAGCTTCGCTTAAATTGGCAGCAAACAGATAAGCGCTGTTCAAATGAGCCTCAGTTAAATTCGATCGGTGTAAGTTGGCTTGATAGAGATGGGTTTCATTCAGTTCAACCCGGTGGAGATTGGCACCGCTGAGGTTGGCCTGCCCCAGATCTGCGCCTAGGAGGATAGCTTCACTGAGATCCGTGCGTTGCAGATCCGCTGCCGTTAAGTCGGCATGGCGTAAATCCGTTTGGCGTAGTTCCGTTCCAATTAAATTCGCGTTCTGTAAATCAGCGCCTCGTAATCGTGCTCCCTTCAAATCGGCTCCAATCAGGTTGGCATTTACACACATCGCTCCGGTCAGGTTGGCTCCTACCAGATTGGTATTCACCAGTTGAGCATGGCTGAGATCAGCGTTGACCAGGATCGCTCCGCGCAAATTTGCCGTACTGAGAATAATCGCTGACAAATTAGCATCCGTTAAATTGGCCTCACTCAGATCCACGCCTGCAAGGTTTTCGCGGCTCAAGTCAACGGCTGGCAAATGCTTACCCTGGAAGCTTCCATTTCCCATAGCAACTGGGAGAGAAGTTTGATCATTCGGCAGTTCCCAACCATTGAAGCCGTGTTTGGGGGGATAGCTCTTGAAGTGAGTGTGACGCTCGATCGCTGTCATGACTGCCAAATTACGACGTTCAGGAAAAAGGAGCAAGAACTGGTTTCAAGGATTGAATCCCCATACCACCATTATTCCACGCGCATAGAATCCATATCTCGGCCTGCCACTCCTTCCATTGCCGATAGCACCGCATGGGAAGCTGCAATAATATCCCGCTCCTCGCCACCCAGATAAAGCCGCCCAAAACTGCCGACTGAGGAAATCTGCAGAATATTAATCAGTGCCGCTTTTTCAGCTTCATTAGCGGCCAGAGAGGCATAGGCGGCTGGCTCAACTTCAAACACGTATAGCGTTTGTCCAGCCAGAATCATCTGGCCTCGTCGATTGCGATTGATCAGTTGAGTATGGTGAGCATCAATGTTGCGAATGATTTGGCTGGAGAGAACCCTGGGCTTGAAAGCATCCTGCCGACGCACCCCAAGCGAGTCCAGAATTGCACGGCCAGCCGCTTGAACTTCCCCCTGATTAGTGGAATGAATTTCCAATAAGCCATAAAGGCGCTCTACTACCAAAACTCCGGGACGCACCACTGCCGCTTTGAGAGCTACATCAGTAATGCGATTAATTTCAATACCGGGAGAGATCTCAATCCAGAGGGAGGCATCACCGGGTAAGGGCAAAAAGCCGATTGCAACAGTTCCCAGGTAAGCAGCATGCTGGGGTTGTAAACGGTCAATGTATACGTAACTACGAAGATCGACACCCAAAGCTCAAGCAAGTTAAGAAAGGCTAAATCAGTATACGGTGTTGAGTCCGCCGATGGCTACGAAAAAATACGAGAGACTCTGACTAAACCCACCCATACCACGAATTAAGTTTTGAGTTTTAAGTTAAACCTGGTCCAAGTCCAGAACCGTAGTTTCTCTGATCGGAAAACGACCGTTCTCTAGCTGAACCTGGTTTAGCTCTAAACTGAGAACTGAGAACTAAAAACTTTCTCATTAACTGCCATGTCTCCCTCTCCTTCTGGCCCTTATCAAAGCCGTTTCCTCCGTGCCATTTTGAGCCAAACTCGCCGCTGGCTGGATCGAGGACAGCAAGCGGTACGGAACGTCCAGGTGGTAGCCGGATGGAGTGTACAAATTTTGCTCTACCCGGTGTACGCCCTATTTCAAACGACACGATTGGTAGGGCAACAGATAGGAAAAGCGGCCCAACCAGAATTTCCTCAACTGAAAGTGGCCAAGGCCGATCAGGCTGGGATTGCTCTATCTTCCAATTCCTCTCTAACCGCCGATCGCCCCCTGCAACAGGTGTTACAGACTGTGCAGAACTTTGCCATGACTCCCATTCCGGTAGCACTTCAACAATCGGAGGTGATCATCCAGGGAATTGCGACGCAGTTAGAGGGGCGATCGCTGGTGCTGGTCACGCAGCAAAATCAGGTACTGGATATTCTCACGCCCGAACAGCAACAGCGGCTGGAACAGCACATAATTCGGGAAATGGCCGATTATGGACGGAACTCCGGCCTCTGGCGGTTGCCCCACTGGATTGGCACGCGGATTCGCCGTTTATTGGGAAGAGGTACATCGGCTCCTTCCCTACCGGCCTCCGATGCCAATTCACTCACTCTGGCCAACTCGGTTGCCCTGCAGGTAGATGCCCCTGTCTGGCACTCTCTGTTCACCGTACAACAATTTCTGGAAGCAACGGAGGCCCAGGAGCAGGTGACTGAATTGGCGATCGCGAATGCCTTAACCCCTGCCTCGACCGTTTTTATTCGTGGGGTTGCCTCCCTCCTGGACGGGCGATCGCTGGTACTCGTCACAAACCATAATCAATTACTGGATGTCTTGACCTGCGAGCAGCAAGCTGTTATTCAGCAACGCATTATCTGGGAAGTCGCGCATTACTATCGTTATTTACAACTGCGGCAACAGGTCCAGGGATTAATCCCCCTGCATCCTCCCTCTCCGCATAGTCGGGCATGGCTACCTGTGCGTGTATTTCAGGGGTTAATGGCCTGGATGCAATCAGGGCCAATCGCGATCGCCACCAACCTGTTTCAGGAAGCCGCGCTCCCTCCCGCTTCCTGGCCTGAATCCGATGCGCCACCCATCCTACCCGGTGGAAACGCTCCAGCCCTCCCCGGATTTTTACAGAAACTCCAGACCAGACTCACCGCAGCCCTGAATCCGCCTCCCTCATCCTCTCAGGTAGAGGAGACCTCATCATCGGCAGAATCATCTTTGCTCACCACTTCCACTCCCCCCTCCCCGAGGGTGGCTGAGCGCTCCCCCCTGCTGCACCGAAATGGCAATAAGCCTTTAGCTGGGGTGGAGGAGCGATCGCCGGAGTTGATTGAAACCGATGTCACTTTAATAGCCTACGAATTGAGTTGGCTGGAACGGGTGATTCGCTGGCTCGATCGCTGTTTTCTGTGGGTAGAGTCTCTGTGGAGCCAATTGCTGAACACCCTGTTCCATCGCTCATCCCGATCGCAGGATGAGTAAGTTAAGCCTCGCTCTAGAAAAAATCCAACAGAGACGTTCCGGTGGAATGTCTCTACCCAGCGCTAAGAATCTACATTCAGGGCGGACATGGTGGCGATCGATCGGGAGCAGGCCCAGTGACTGGGAACTGAAGCAGGCCATCCCATACGAAGCGCCTCCGGACAAATCGTGTAAATCGTTAGTTGGCAATCAATCATCTGAAATCCTGCTTTTTCCACCTGTTTGAGGCCCTGCTTCCAGATGGAATCATTTTCAAACTCAATCGTGCGGTTGCATTGCACACAGACAAGGTGATGGTGGTGATGGGGAGAGGCCGAATTCAACTCATAGTGTTTGTGACCTTCTGCCAGTTCCAGTTCCCGCAAAATGCCCATCCGCGTCATCAATTTCACCGTGCGGTAAACCGTGGAAAGGCTGACGGCTTCTCCCCGTTGCACCAGCAATTCGTGCAGTTCTTCTGCACTTAAATGATTGCCGCGAGGCAGATTTTGAAACACCTGCAAAATAATCTCCCGTTGCGGGGTCAGTCGCCACCCCTTCGCATTCAATTCGGACTTTAAGGAACCAGCGGTGTAGGAAAACATAAATACCTCTCGACGCTGCCTTTTCACGGGCTGACCTGCACTTCTGAAATGATAGTTCTATTAAGACTTAATTGCAAGAAGCAGACTTGTTGAGAATCATAGCTCCTGATTCGCTTTCCTGGCTGGCGTAGGCTGTAGCGGTGGGGTATACCATTTTTCCAGAGAGAAACAGGCCCACAGAGGACGAAATCGCACCAGAAGAACGGCACCCGTCAGAACAACCAGCATCCCCGACAAAATCTTTTGGGTAGTTGTGAATTCCATGTTCCCCAGGTAATGAGAACCCACCAGAATGGCATGGACAGTACAGCAAATTAAAGCAGGAACGGCGAGCAGATGCAGAAGTCGCCAGCGATC
>JBBIQC010000434.1:0-4811 GCA_037442585.1 Oscillatoriales cyanobacterium bin_317 | reverse complement strand
ACTGTGGATCCTGATCATGGCCGGCTGGACGCTGGCGGTGGCCTTCCGGTCACAGGATCTGCCCGCCTCGTTCAGCGCGCGCGTGCTCGGCGTGATGGGGCTCATGAACGTCGGGTTCATCGCGTTCCTCATCTTCACCAGCAATTTGCAGTCGAGCATCAATGCCCTGTTGCCGCAGAATTTTAATGGCTTCAATTACATAGATATGCCCCTTGACCGGGTTAAGTCTGCCACAAGCATAAATCCTGCAAGGCTCTTGACCATTCCAGGGCACGTAGGGGTGCTGGCGTTTGATTGTATGCAGGTTTACGCCAACGGGGGCCACGTCAATGGCTTCGGGTAAGAACTCAGCGAGTTTAGTTTGAGCCTCCTGATAAAGCTGTTCAGATTGAAACAGACCAAAGGCTGCATACTTCCACTTTTGTTCCTGGTTCGGCCCATAAGTTTCTAACGTTGGCCCCAGTTGGGACAGACTGTAGGTCATATCTCCCAGTACTGAAGCAAACAAAGCAATGTCCGCTACGGTGCTGCACATTGTGACGTGGACGTGAGACCAGCCCTGGATTTTTGCTAATCGCACCAATTTGCCTGCAAAGGGAATTAGCGTCAGTAGGTACAGCTTTTGCTGAAAAGACATTCCTGGCGCTTCCAGGACAATCTTCAAGGACTGTAACCACTTCGCTGGCCCAGCCTTCCAGATTTCCAGGGATGCATCCAGCAGATCGCGCAAACTCAAGGGAAACAGATAGGATGTAATATTTTGCGCTTCTTCTGACCAGCTATGAGACATCACATTTTTAGGAGGTTTCCTGGTTGAAAGCAACTTTGAGTTAATCCCCAGATCAACAAGAGCCTGGTATTCTCTCCATAGAAAAATGTGCGTTTGCGCTGGAAACTCAGGAATTAAATAGCCAATGGTCGTCTTGGGCGTGGGTACGGAGTAGAAAGATTGCACAGAAGGCTTAGCAGTGGCCCATTCCTGAGTGCGATCGAGAGTTGGTCTTACGGAAGTCATGGTGTTCTCTAAATCATGCTATTTGGTACTTCTGGAGCACTATTGAAAATTGCTCAACCGGTAGCCCTTGCACCCAGTAAGTTCAGAACCTAAGGAAGCCTTGATTCCATGTAATCTGTCGTAGCCGGAACTTAAGCTACAACGTTGCTAGCTGCTCTAAATACCGGCTGCCGTTGCCGGTAATCCTGATGGGTCGTGTTTCCCACAGTGACTTGAACATCCAACGCTTCAAATACTAGAGAGATCACGCGATCGACTTCACTGAGAGTCATATTGGCAGACATGGGCAGGCGCACAATGCGATCGCTGAGGTCATCAGTAACAGTCATTTCACCTGATGTCCGACCAAATTTCTGGCCAGCGGGAGCACTGTGCAAAGGAACATAGTGGAATGTGGCGGTGACACCGTTGTCCTTAAGGTATTTCAGAACATGGGTGCGGGTTGCCAAACTATCTACGAATAAGTAGTAGATGTGAGCATTATGCTGACAGTTGGCAGGGATTTTGGGCCGTTCCGCAATTTGTTCAAATTCTAAGCTGGCAAAGGCTAAGTGATAGCGTGCCCACAGTCTTAACCGCTGCTGAGTAATCGCCTCACTTTGTTCAAGCTGGGCATATAAGAAAGCCGCCGTCAGTTCACTGGGTAAAAAGGATGACCCCACATCTACCCAGGTATACTTATCAACCTCGCCCCGGAAAAACTTACTGCGGTTGGTTCCCTTTTCCCAAATGATTTCCGCCCGCTCTACCAGTTCAGGATCATTAATTACCAAAGCGCCTCCTTCCCCGGCCACAATATTTTTAGTGGCATGGAAACTAAAGGCTGCCAGATTACCAAAGGTACCAAGCGGCTGTCCCTTGTATTGGGCAAACGCTCCCTGGGCAGCATCTTCAATCACAGTCAGACCGTATTGCCTGGCGATCCCGACGATCGTATCCATCTCACAGCCGACCCCGGCATAATGCACGGGTGAGATCGCTTTCGTTTTAGGTGTGATCGCGGCTTCTACCTTCGCTTCATCCAGGTTTAGAGTATCCGGGCGAATGTCTACAAAAACTGGCACCCCACCCCGTAAAACAACCGCATTAGCTGTTGAAACGAAGGTATAAGACGGCATGATGACTTCATCACCGGGCTGAATATCGGCCAGGATAGCCGCCATTTCTAATGCGGCAGTACAAGAATTAGCTAATAGAACCTTTTGGCAGCCCAGGTAGTCTTTCAACCAATTTTGGCAACGCTTGGTAAAGGCTACATCTCCAGCAATGTTGCCGCTTTGGATCGCTTGGCTCAAATACTGAAGCTCTTTACCAGTCGTGTTTAGTCTTGAGAAGGGGATAGTACTGTGAAGCATAGTTTTAGTAGATGGGTGAGTGGATCAGGTGAGTTGAATAAAGTCTTGGAAATTTGTGATTCAGCAAACAGGATTCAGTTAGCAAAAATCTATTTCGTGGGTTGCGCTCTAGCTATCGTTACCAAAATTAAACGCAGTGACTTGAAACTAAACGCTTAGCACAAGGGAAGATGAGCTAACTGAATTGTGTATTGCGACATCAGATTTATGTCTTAGGATCCTGTCAATCCAGAAATGCTAGGCAAGTTGCTGCTGGAGTATGGTAAATCTACGCATTTAAGTCATCTTTAAGAGCTTTCAAAGCTTTAACAGGTTTCGTTACCTAGAATATATACGGAGAAAACTGGGCTTGTAATCTCTAGCACTGTGATTTTTACAGCATCTTTATCAATTCTCAGGTGTTCTAACGAAGAAACATACGAATTGTTATCCGTAATACTTAGATCAATTACAACCAGGCAGCCATTAAGGATATAAAAAATTCATGAAACCATTGGGCCTCATCCGTAATGATGGGCTTTATAAGGGATAGATCTGATCCCTGCCTGATCAGAACAGTAAGAGTGTTTAAGAAAATGATGAACTGGTACCCAGATCTCATCCTGGCGGATGAAGTTTCGTCAATTCCGTTGCGATTATTCAACCGCCTGAAGAAGGATCAAGACAGGAGGGCGTAACGAACAGCTCTACCATCCAACGTTGGTCAAAATATTCGGACTGAGACACTATGCGACTATTGATGCTGCAATATGCGGGAGATTATCGTGAAGCTGTTCAACGCTTTGCCAGAGGTGGAAGCGAGAATTACTATGCTCAGAAATATACCGTGAACGGTGTCGCCGAACTGGCTCAGCACCTGGAAGAGGTTTCCGTGGTTTGCTGCCTGAGCGACGAGCCTTATAACGAGGTGCTGGAAAATGGCGTTCGGGCGATCGGGGGTGGATTTCATGGTTATGTTGATGAAAATAAAGTCATTCAATTGATTGCTCAGCAAAACCCCACCCACCTTGTTATGAGTACCCCTATGCGTAAAGTATTACGGTGGGCCATTAAAAACCGGATTAACGTATTGATGATGCTGGCCGAGTCGATCGTGGTACAAGGGTGGCGCGATCGCTGGCGCAGTTTCAGACTCTCCCAACTTCTCAATCATCCCCAGGTGGAATGGGTGGGGAGCTATGGCATGACATCCTCCAAATTACTTCAGCGCTTGGGGGTAAACCCCGACAAAATCATCCCCTGGGATCTTCTCATTGCGTCTACGCCAGGTTCCTACTCCGCCAAAACGATCGCCCATCCATCAGAAGCGTGGCAATTGATTTATGTGGGAGCCTTAGGGATATCCTGAGAGCCGTAGCTATCCTCCGCCAAAAGAATTTCCCTGTCAAGTTGCAAATTGTTGGCAAAGATGGTGAAGGTACGTTTGCAAAACTGGCCCAGGAACTTGAACTTGCAGAGATTGTTGAGTTTTTGGGGATGATTCCAAACAGTGAGGTTGTCCCCCGCATGCGAGATGCCGATGCGGTATTAGTAACCAGTCGGCATGAATATACGGAAGGATTTCCCCTGACAATTCACCATGCGCTGTGTTCACGGACTCCCATCATTGCCTCAGATCACCCCATGTTCTGTGAACATCTCAAGCATGAAGTAAATTCAGTGATGTATCCGGCTGGTAACCCTGCAGCCTTAGCTTCTGCAATTGTGGAACTTTTTAGTAATCCCGCACTTTACGAAAAGTTATCGCAAGAATCTTACAATACCTGGTATCAGTTGCGGGTTCCGGTGAAATGGTACGAAATGATTCATCGCTGGGTGTTCCCATCCGATGCAAATCATCAATGGCTCTACGAACACCGCTTAGCGGCGGGTAAGCAGTAACAAGGTTCTCATCATCTGCCGAAGAAATTGCCCCTGGCACGATATCCCTGAAGATACGGTGCTGGGGGCAATTTTCGAGTGTCTTGAACTTTCCAGATTCCGGCTGTATCCCTGCTATCCCGGCAATAGCGCAGGAGACTTAGTCGGCTCGCGATCGCGGCCATCAGTTACAGCCCAGAAATCAGGCTTCTCTTTCTGATGGCCCAGTACCCAGTTGTAAATTTCCAGGGTCTTTTGCGCTTTTCTCTCCCAAGCATAATAGCTTTCGGTAAAGCGGCGACCAGCTTTGCCCATCTCAATCACCCGTTGCGGATCCTGTACGAGAGCTTCCAGTTCCTGGGTATAAGACCTGACCAGATGATCGACATCTCCTAAGGGAACTTTGACTCCGCAGCCCGGAGCAACGCGAGTCGCAGGGCCACCATAATTCACGGCGACACAGGCCATACCCGACATCATAGCCAGGGTGAGGACACCGCCTCCCTGCTCGCGAATGGACGGAAACGCAAAAATCTCTGACTCGCGCATCAACCGTCCAACTTCACTTTGAGGAATGGATC
>JBBIQC010000433.1:999-4817 GCA_037442585.1 Oscillatoriales cyanobacterium bin_317 | reverse complement strand
AGCGTTGCAGTGCGATTTGCTGTTGGTTGAGAGTGAACCGATTAATTTTTCCTTTACCCGCATCACTTCTCCATTGCATGTGATGGGAGCCAAAGGAAAGGGGTGTCTTGAATTTAGCTTTATTTTACAGCCGGGGCAGCAGGACTTTTTTGCCTACGAACTCGCTATTCCTCAAAATACCTCATTTGGATTTGATCCCACCCGGGAAGTGAATCTGATTGTGCCCGCCAACAGCGCCATCTGTGTGGTTCAAATTCTGCAAGATACTTTTTATCAGTGTGCAGAACTGATGCAACGGGATGATTTGAATGATCGCTTTGTCAAAACTAACTTTGTCACTATTCCAGACCTACTTAATGGAGTGCAAACTTATTTGAAAAAGTTATATTCGATCGCCCTCCATCATCCTGAGTATTTAAGTGCTGATACATCGCTCTATCTTCTGGAAGACTTCATCCCCTTACTGATCGATTCGATACCTCAAGACTCCCCTGCGTTGGACTCAGCCTTGCGATCTCCCCGGCGATGTGCTCTGGTGAAACAGGCTGAGGAGTATCTGCAAGCCCATCTGGCAGCACCCATTACGTTACTGTCCCTCTGCAAAGCTTTGCATACCAGTGAACGACCGCTGAGCTATGGCTTTCAAGAAGTGTTTGGGGTGAGTCCGATGGCCTATCTCAAAGCCTTACGCTTGCAGGCTGTACGAACTCAATTGCAACTCACGGATCCAACGACGACCGCGATCGCAGAAATCGCCCATCGCTTCAGGTTTAATAGCCTGGGTCACTTCAGCCGGGACTACAAAACTATGTTTGGGGAATTACCTTCAGACACGCTAAAACAGGGATAACCTTTCGGGAAGTGAGTATCCTGGTGTGCCCTGTAGAAAATGGCAGGAGGCAGAAGGGAAAGACAATTTTCATCATTAGGAGAGTGCGGTGATCATGACAGCCCGCCTTCTGTCCTCTACCTGATCTAATCGTGAGCCATCATATCGATCGCGACCGTAACGGCTAAAATCAGAACATCGTTTTGTCCTGGTTCGATTTCAACTCCGTACACATCGGCAAGACGAAACCAGCGCTTCGAGACTTCAGCAATCTTATTGCGTCCAGCCTGAATGGTGTAAGCGTGATCCAGAATATTACCCTGCACATCCAGGTCGGGCCCCTCACCAATCTTCACCACCCAGCGATCGCGGAGGGGAGCAATCAGCGCTTTTTTCACCATGGCTAGCCGTTCTCCGGTAGCGCCCTCAATTTCCATTGTGTCTTTAAGCCGCAACATCCGCTCCTGAATCTTGCAGAGTTCCTGATTTTGCCGATCTTCAAATACAAGCGTATTGCGTATCCGTAAGGCTTTACCATCGACTTTGAACACGCGATCGCCTTGCTGATTTTCAATCCGGAAATCATCACCAATGGCAATCATATGCTGGCGCATCTTATAAATCGTGTTCCCACTATTGCGGCGACCAAAGCTCCGATCCTGCTGACGTTCTTCTCGGCGCTCTTGACGACTTTCACGATTAAACATAGTTATTTTTCTGATTCAGGGTTTTCCTAATTTTTGATCATGGACGCACAATAAGGCTTAATCACAGTATGCAAAAATCGCTTTTTTAAGAGCCGATCCAGCTCCAACACTTTAAAATGTCTTCAGAATTGAATCTTATTCTGACACCCTTTTGAGCTTTAGCTGCTACAGATTGAAGTACCAAGACTACCACCCAGCAAGGCTTGTCTAATCCAAAATCGCCAATCCAAAATCCAAAATCGGTACAGTATACTCCGTTGAATATTCGTTACCACTCGAACAACCGATCAAAACCTTGTCATGATACAAATATTGCACAGCCAGTAGACCAGTTATTTGAAAGCGCGATGTTATGCAAAACTCGATGAATCCCAGGCGCGGACAGCGCGAAACCGTGAGTCTGGCTCCTGTGAACCGAGATCCCTCGTCCCAGGAGATGGATCAGGCCATCCGCGATGCCACGCTTGCTGTGGACAAGCTTGACTGGCTCCAGTCTGGTGACACTATACTCATTAAACCCGTCATTAACTCTGGTAAACCCTACCCTGCAACCACCAGCCCCCTGGCATTGGCCAGCATGATCCGCTTGCTGAAGGCAAACGGCGCGGGGCGTGTCATCGTAGGCGATATGAGTGGGGTTGGGCATCTGGATCAGCGTCCGGAGGTGTGTAAAGGGAGCAGCCGCAAGCTGGCGAAGAGTGCTGGGCTGTTAAATCCGGTGCTGGACGCTGGGGCGGAGTGGGCATTCTTCGAGGAAGCAGGTTGGGATGGTTTCTATGAAGAACAACCGGCCCCTGGCTCCCACTGGCAGCGGGGCATTATGCTCCCGAATGTGCTGCGAGAGGTCGATCACATTGTTTCCATGCCACGCTGTAGCCGCCATGCCCTGCTGGGGAATACCCTCGGGATTAAGTCTGTAGTCGGTTATATGCGCTACGATACTCGCTTCGAATACCATCACGCCGCCAAAACCATTCAGGAAAAAACCGCCGAGGCTAACACCGTTCCCACCCTGCTGCAAAAGCAACGCCTGGTTATCACAGCCGCAGACAAGGTGCTGGCGACCTTAGGGCCGGATCTGGGTCATGTGTTTGCCCCGCAACAGGGGTTAGTCATCGCCTCCCGTTCCATGATCGCCCACGATCTGGTATCCCTGGCCTGGTTGATGATGCACTGGCGTAAAGCCCCGTGGCTCAACAAACAGGCTTTAACAGACCCCAGCAGCAGCCAGTTTGTGAGCAATATGGCAAACCGTGTAGTTGCAGGCATTTTGGGTGGCTGGAAATACAGTTTCAGCGCCGAGAAGATGGAGCATTCTCCTCTACCCGATATCTGGCGCGATCGCACCTTGCTACGAGCCTGTGAACTAATGGGAGGGATCCCAGAGGTCAGTTTGCAGCCAACCCAGGCCAGCATTTCGCCCCAACGATTAGCTGAGTTGTCCTCAATGGTGGCTTTTCCCGCCGCTACGAGAGCAGCTTAAGCGATCGCGGCGCTTCAGATTGCCCAAACAGATATACCTCACAGGGAAGAATAATGGGATGACGCGATCATGGGAATAGCCCATCATCGCGTCATCTCGTTACGTCTAATCCTGATTTGCAAATCTTACTCGCGAACCATAGACCCTGGCTCGATCTCCGGATTGGGGAACATAGATCGTTGCTCAATCCAGTACCCGATCGTCCAGACCGAAACAATGGTGTCCACAATCAAAACTGGAAAGAAGCCGTGGGTGTTGGGATTGGCAAACGCGCCGGAGAATACGTAGAGCAGTACCATCCAGCTTTTTTCTGCAATCGAGTAGAACACGACCGGGGGACGCCAGGACTTCTTGAAGGCCGCCACGACCATCACCCCCCCCATAAAGCCAACCATAACGCCCCAGTGGTAATAGAAGAAATAGTGCCCCTGATCGAAATAATTCGTCGAGAAGGTTTCGCTATAAGGGAGTCTCAAGATGTTCACGATCGCCCATCGGGGAGCGATCGCGTAGATAAAGGAAGTAGCCGTCGCCAATCCCATGACGAGCAGCATCTTTGGCAGGTGGCGGGTAAAAAACATACTGGGCAATCTCGCATTTACTTTCTCACCAGAATATAGCCTGAACAGCACTATACTGAAATTTTGAGCCTGTCTCTCCACACGATCCTAACCCCCAGAGGTATCGGCAGGCTGGGGTTGTTCAAAAGCGTCTTTTTGATGGGAGGTGGCGGCTTTTGCGGGATGGGTTCCCGGCATGATTTCAAAGTCTGGGGTAAACTCGACTAGGAGGCTCCGGA
>JBBIQC010000433.1:0-989 GCA_037442585.1 Oscillatoriales cyanobacterium bin_317 | reverse complement strand
CGATCAGATCTGGGAAGGTGGATAGTCCAGCCATAATCAATTCCAGGTCACTACGATTGATGGTCAGGGTGAGGTCTGGATTTTTTGCCAGGAACCCTTTGATGTTCGTCAGCGTTGAATTACTCATCTCCACCGCAAATTTTTCACCATTATCTGGTGTGATTAAGTTGATGGTGAAGTTAATTCCCACTGCTTTCCGGCTATCTACTCGAATCGCAATGAAGTCGAGCAACAGTTCTGTGGACATGGCGCGAACGGTATCCGGGTTAATGGATTGGGCCGTTACCCCGCTGGGGAATCCGTTCCGCAACTCATAGGCCGCAGCGAGAAAACTGTTGCGGACACTGGGGCTTTCTTTCTGGTACCCAATCTGTTCAAACACATCCGCCAGCAAATCTTTCGCTGCCTGGTTGCCACAATTGAATCACCAAATCTGGATTCTGGGGTTCCGCATAAACTAGCTTATTCAGGATTTCCATTGCTTCGCGGTATTTGCCCTGGTCGTATAGTTCCTTGCCCTTTGCCAGGATCTTCTCTGCCCCGCCCATCATTTCCACGTAAAGTGGAGCCGATTCGTGGGGTGAGAGGGGAATAAGGGTAGCTGGATTGGCATCCCAGTAGCCCAGGTAGCGGTTAATCACGGCCCGACTGTTGTGTTCCTCAGAACCGTGGTAGCAGTGGGCCGCCCACTGTTGCTGTAAGCTTTCTGGCAACTTGTAAACGTTATGGATCTCATTGATCGTCACGCCCTGGTTGGCCTGGTGCAGTACCTCGTTATGGAGATGGGCATAGGTATCCCGCTGAGTCCGCATCACTTCTTGAATCCGGTCATTGCCCCAGCGAGGCCAGCTATGGGAAGCGAACATGACCTCGGCTTCCTGGCCAAACAGGTAGAGGGCTTCGCTGATTTTCTTGGACCATTCCAGGGCATCCCGTACCAGGGCACCCCGTAGCGTGTAAATATTGTGGATCGTGCCGCAGATGTTTTC
>JBBIQC010000432.1:0-4818 GCA_037442585.1 Oscillatoriales cyanobacterium bin_317 | reverse complement strand
TGTGGTCTGTGCTCAGGTGACCGAGCAATTTTTGGATTACACGCGATCGCAGGGCAATGATTTGTCTACTCCGGTGCCTGCCTTTCACTTTCCGGGCTTGAAACCGGGCGATCGCTGGTGTTTGTGTGCTTCTCGGTGGAAAGAAGCCTTTGATGATGGGGTAGCTCCCCCGGTTGTATTAGCCGCGACTCACGCCTCGGCTCTGGAGTATGTGACATTGGACGAGTTGAAGCAACACGCGATCGATTGCAGTTAACGAATCAGTAATGGCACTGATGCCAATCATTAAAGGAGTGATGTGATCCTAGTTATATCCCACAGAGCAGGGATGAACTGGTGTTTAGCAAAGAGCGATCGCATAATGGTACGGAAAATGGTACGGAAAACGTATCTGCCACTGAACTTTAGCCGCATGGTGGCACTTTTTTTAGCTCCTGTGCTGCTGATCCTGTCGGTTCATTTGGCCTGGAGTGCGCCACCTGGAACTCCCGCTCATCCGAGTGCAACTCCTGAAGCAAAGGCTGTTTTGCGCTATCTCAATGCCCTGTCAACGAACCAGTTACCAGGAGTGATTTCAGGGCAGATGGCTGGGCATGGGGATGGAGTAGTGAAAGAATTTGCGATCGAAATTGAAGAACTGCATCGGCAGACAGGCAAATGGCCTGGAATTTTGGCGATCGATTATGAATTTGATCGGCGCTACTCCCGTGAACAGTTGTCAGCAGCCAATCAAATCTTGATCGATTATTGGAAGCAGGGTGGCCTGATTGCTATCAACTGGGCACCAGTCAATCCCTGGAACGATAAAGGGAATTGGCCGTTTGACTTCGACTTTAATGCCAGTATCGATTTTGATCAACTGATGACTCCCGGTTCCCCGGTGTATGACAAATGGCAAGCTAGTTTAACCCGCATTGCAGATGCGCTGACTGAACTGCGGGATGCGGGAGTTGTAGTTTTGTGGCGACCGTTTAATGAAATGAATGGGTTTTG
This sequence comes from Oscillatoriales cyanobacterium bin_317, assembly GCA_037442585.1. Taxonomy (GTDB): domain Bacteria; phylum Cyanobacteriota; class Cyanobacteriia; order Leptolyngbyales; family Leptolyngbyaceae; genus Leptodesmis. The sequence continues at coordinate 3,825 of JBBIQC010000432.1, read as the reverse complement.
GTTTTGGTGGGGAACCTCATCCCATCTGGATGACCCGACCCCCTTTGTCCGGTTGTATCGTCAGATGTTTGATTATTTTACAAAGGATCGCCAGTTAAACAATTTACTCTGGGTTTACTCCACTAGCCACTATGCAACCTGTAAGGATCAAACTCGATGTCGATCTGTTGATTGGGCATATCCAGGCGATCAAATAGTAGATATTGTTGGTGGGACGGCCTATGGGAATGATATGCATGTTGCTGACTACCCCGACTATCTAAAATTCAATAAACCGCTGGCTCTGGCTGAGTTTTCCCCTGAACCGAAAACGCCCAATTTTAATAACACACTGTATATCAAACGGCTGTCCAAGAATTATTCTCGAATGGCGTACTGGACAAGTTGGGCCGGACCGTGGTCATTGGTCAAGTTTCCGGGAGCGAAAGAGTTGCTAAATGATCCGCGGGTGCTGAATCGGGGCGATTTGCAATGGCAACAGTACATGGCCCAAAGGTAGCAAGCGAGGGTACCTTTACCCCGTGTAGATGATGTGCGATCGCTGCATTCAGATTTATGTATGCATACCCTTCACCTACCAGGCAACAAGTTACATCTATTACCAGAAAAAGCGATTTACCTCGAAACTCACCAGATGCTACTGGTTGCGGATGTACACCTGGGAAAATCAGAAACCTTCCAGTCCCTGGGGATTCCCATTCCCAATGCGATTAATCAAGCAGTCCATTGGACGGCATGAAAAAGGCACCATGAAGGTGCCTCTAGAGATGGTCATTCCTGAAGCCAAGTACTAATCTCTTCGTTTGAAGGATGCTAACCAATCTCGTAGTTGATCGGCGGCTACATCTCGGCCTCCCAAACCAAAGGCCAGCGCGATCGCCACCGCGATCGCACCCAGCAACAAACCAAAGGCCAGGTTGATAATGCTGGGGGCAATGCCAATTTGTTGCAGAGCCATAGCTGCGACCAGAACGATGATGGCAATCCGAGCGGCTTGTCCCAAAATGCGAGATTGAGCACCGTCTGACCCAGCAATAATGCTGTAAGCGAGATTGGCCAGATACAGACCAACTGCAAAAATGATCAATCCCACCAGAATCTGACCCAGGATCACCAGTAAGCCACTGACGATCGCCGTCAGAGCCGGAATTCCTAAAACATTAGTAGCGGCGACGGCAGCAAACAGGATAATGCCGATCAGGGCGATGATCCCTACAATTTCCGAAGGGGTACGGGCGGCTCCTCGACCTGCATCCGGCTGAATCAGCATCGGACTACCTTCTACGGGCTGATCGAGCGCTGGCGGGGGCGGAATGGGTGGAGCCTCGGCAGGTGATGGCAAACCTAACCAATTCAAGACATTATTGAATCCCAAGCTGGTGAGCAGATTCGTTACCAGATCTTTCACAAACTGCCCAATGATATATCCCAAAACCAGAATCAGAGCGGCGGTAAAGATTTGTGGAATGGCCGTCAGGAACTGATTCAGCATGAGTGCCGCTGGCACCGAGATCGAGCGAATCTGTAAAGCATCCAGTGCCGCAATCACGGTTGGGATCAGGATCAGGACAAAGACAAGGGTCCCTAAGATCGAGGATAGAGATTGTCCGCCTGTGCGGGTTAGCCCAACTCGGCTCCCTATGCGATCGGTACCTACTGCAATCAGTAAGTTGGTGATAATATCGCGCACAATTCTGGCAATAAACCAGCCGATGATCCCAATCAGGATCGCCTTCACAATATTGGGTAAGGCCAGGAGAAATTCATTCAACAGGTTTTGGACGGGTTGGAGTGGGCCTTCCAGGTTCAAGATCCCCAAAATCAGGGGTAAAAAGAACAGAAAGACAAACCAGTACAAAATATTGCCCAGAGTTTCACTCAGCAAAAACTGACTTTGTGGCGATCGGCCCATCGTCTCTGGGGGCAATTGATAGGAATCTTCGAGATCCGTCGGAGGTCTTGTCGCTTGCGTGTCACTAGATTGAAGCCGCTCATCCAGACCCAGCGATCGGGCCAGACGAATAGCCACAATCCGGCTCAGGGTGGCAACGACCCAGGCCACGGCAATCATGAAGATGGCCCCACCAATGCGGGGTAAATAGGCAAAAATCTGATTCAGGAAGTTATTGAGCGGTTGTGAAACAGTGTTGAGTTGCAGGGCGTTTAAGGCCCCGACAATCGCCAAAATCATCACAACCCAGAACACGACCGTAGCGATCACGTTCTCGATACTGAACGTATCCGCTCGCTCCCCAGCTGTTAAGTGGGCAATGCGGTTGTCAATATTGGTGCGCTTTAAAAGACCCCGGATTCCAGAGGCCAGCAGTGCCGCGACGATCCATCCCACAATCAGGATGGCGATCGCGTACAGCAACCTCAGAATCAAATCAACAACATTGGGGCCTAATCCGAAATAATTGGCAACTTCTTGAGTATTGACCTGGGCTAGCAGATGGGGCAATTGCGGATGCAACCCAATGCCCTGAGGCAAGAAGCACAGACTACCCTGAGCAAGTTCAATCATGGCGTATCCCTGCAAGTGGAGGATGACAAGTCAACTTTCATGGCTTCTTAAATGACTCCAGGTTCTCTAAAAAAGCGGCTTTTCTGGAGAATCCTGGGTTTTTCTCATAATTTCGAGCAAATTTTACTTTATTTCCGGGGAGTGAAATCATAATTCTATCCAAAGATTTATATTTTCTTCTATGACAAATATTTATACTTTCCAATACTTAGAGCATCTCTATCCAGGGTGGTAGAAAATCCTCCATATAGATACAGAATAGATACAGATCAATACTTGACTGATGTGAAGAGGATGCTGAAAGTTCACACTGGATGAAAAAAATTTTTCTGGCTGAGTAGTCAGGGATACCATTAACTCATCGACTCAGTTAAGTATTTGCTTGAAACATAAGTTCTTTCTTTGGAAGGATGTGAATAATGCCTCTAATCAAAAAACTACTTGCGGAATTTATCGGTACGGCATGGCTGGTGTTTGGTGGCTGTGGCAGTGCGGTTCTGGCGGCGGCCTTCACCAGTAAAGGTGGTGCCCTGGGCAATGGCGTTGAATTCCCCCTGGGAATTGGCTTTGCCGGGGTGGCCCTCGCTTTTGGTTTAACCGTATTGACCGGAGCCTATGCTTTGGGACACATTTCCGGTGCCCATTTCAACCCTGCCGTCTCCTTTGGGTTATGGGCCGGAAAACGATTTCCAGCCTCTGAATTACTGCCCTATATCATTGCTCAGGTGCTGGGCGGCACTCTGGGTGCAGGGATTATCTACTTGATTGTTACGGGTAAAGTGGGCGGCTACACGATCGACCCAGGAGCGGCGGGTGTGTTTGCCACCAATGGCTTTGGTTCCCATTCTCCCGGTGGCTTCTCGTTGGTGGCGTGCTTCATTGCCGAATTCGTACTCACCTTCATGTTTTTGATTGTGATTCTGGGGGCTACGGACGATCGCGCCTTCAAACCTTTGGCGGGAACGGCGATCGGTTTGGCGTTGACCCTGATTCACCTGATTGGTATTCCGGTCACCAATACTTCTGTGAATCCTGCTCGCAGTCTGGCTCCGGCTCTGTTTGTGGGTGGCACTCCTCTAACCCAAGTCTGGCTATTTTGGCTCGCTCCCATCTTAGGCGCTCTGGCTGCTGGGTATCTCTATCTCAACTTCTTTGAGCCAACTCGTGATGTGCGTTCTCAAGAAGAGTTGGAAAGTTCCCGCTTCTAAAAACCGTGAACCGCCGCTTAATTGTCGCGATCGTCGCTGGAATTTTACTGGGGATGGCTCTCAGTCTGGCTACGCGATCGCGGCAAATTCGTG
>JBBIQC010000431.1:0-4835 GCA_037442585.1 Oscillatoriales cyanobacterium bin_317 | reverse complement strand
GTCCTTTTTTCTTCTCTTCTGTCCATCAGGAGGAGAACTTCGCACTGTCAAGCTTCTTAAAAGTACGAAAAATAATATTTATGCAGGATTTAGTTGACGATGTAGTTCTGTTAAGAATGTCTCTAGAAGCGACCTGGAGCTTCTCACAGTAAGGTGCCCAACTCTCGATTCCTATAGCTTTTCTTAACGTTTGGCTGTCTGGAATCCCAATCACAAAGGAGAAAGAATTGGGTAAAAAACTGCAAGATTTAGTTGCAGTTTTTTGAAGTTTTACATACCCTTTGCTTAAGATTTTTAGGAATACTTTATAGCAGTTTGGACGATTGGATATTAAGGAGCTAACCGAGCTTTCTTCAGACGGCTTGTTTCATACCAGTCAGCGATCGCTGGTACCCAGGCTTGGAAGTGAGGCCAGATGGTTTCACACAGCTTTTGGGCCTCCAACTGAGCATCAGACTTCCAGCGCAAATCGAGCAGATGCATCAGCGATCTGACATTAGCGGACATCACCCAATGTTGTCGCACATCAAAGGGAATCAGGCCGCGAGCGTGTTCCTCGGCAAACCCCTGATCAATCCGTTCTTTGTAGCGCTGACAGGCTTGCAAACACCACTCCAGATCTTGCTGACGTAGCGTTTCTGTGTAGTCATAGCGCTTGCCCTGGCGATCGCTATAAGCCCCCACCGGGCGCAAATAAAACACCTCTTCAACATCTCGCTTGCCCGCCACGACATCCAAAATTCGGGATCCGGTATAGCGGAAGGAATTATGAACCACTAGCCCATTAGCTACAAAATTGTGCCACGGCTCCTCAACTTCCAAGTCATAGGTCATTTGCCAGCCCAAATACTCAATCCTAATGACTGTCAATGGATGAGGTTTCAGCTTTCGTCCCTGTGGTTTTGGTTTAGCCTGCCAATTCTTCGGTTCAGTAGTAGATTGAAAGGCTGCTGCAAATTCAGCCTCTAAATTATTGTTATGAATGTATTTGTGACAAGTCTTACAAAGACTAACTAAATTCTCAAACTCATAAGCTAACGATTCATCAGCAAAAACAGGAACCAGATGATGGGCATGAAGTTCCCCGCCTCGGCATCCACAACGCTGACAGATATAGTTGTACTTCGCATGAACTTGAGGCGCAACTTGCTGAGTCCATGCCCCAATTAGCTCCCGCATCTCGGAAGTGCCACCTTTCCAGGAATTGGATTCTGGCCCACACTTTGTATATCGAGCAGCATTCTCTCTACGCTTTTCATAGCTACTAGCTGACAAGTTCAAATGATATCCGGACTTACCTTTATTCCAGGGAGTAAATCCTGGCTGGAATGGCGTTGGGCGTTTGTTGAGAGCGAGACCGTCGTAGTAAGCCCACTTTTTGATCGCTTCGATCGAGCATTCAGCAGCTTCAGCCATCTGATCAACAGATAATCCTTGCTTAAGTTGAGTTTCCAACCATTGTTTATCTCTATACAAAGCATCAACTCTATAATTCCAGGGTTTTTGGCCTTTATGAAATTGGGTATTTCTCTGATTAAGTTGCAGCCCTAAACGTTTTGCCCAATCTCTGACTGAAGTTTCTGAGCAGTCGGCTAAATTAGCAATTTCTTGGGTAGAAAGCCCTAAATGAATTTGCTGACCCAGCCAATCCTTATCTCGGTAAAGTCCTTTCCCTACTGCCACAATCCCGTTAGCCATAACAGCACAGTAACGAGTCATGCTCACTGCACTGCCGTCAGGAGCAGTCTGTAGCCCAACAGCCTCTCCCATTGTTTGCCACCCTTGAGTAGTCAGTAAACGATGATTGGTTGTACAATCCAGCGTTTTGCCATCCTCTAGGGTAAGCCGATAAACAGGCTGTAGGCCGCTACACATCACATCCCGAATATGGCTGGTTTCAAACAGCTCAGTCTCTTCGTTCAAGACTCTCAGGCGCATATTCTTGAGGCGTGTTTTACAGTCCCGACGATATTGTCCTGGAGGTTCACCCTGACGACCTTGAATTCTTCGTTCTCGAACAGCTTTCTCGCCATAAGTCCAAAGGTCGTATAGTTCAGAAATTCTGATTTTTCTTAATGCCCCGGATGCCTTTACGAAGGTAATCTCTGTATCGCCAGCTAGACACTGAACATCAAAACTGATGCCAACACGATGAGTGCGGATTTGCTGCATCGTGCTGTGGGGAAACCAGCCGCAGTTTAAAACAATTTGGGGATGTTCCAGGGGGCCGTAATGTCCACGATTTCCTGCCAGCAAATGTTTGACCACCAGTTCGCCGCACTTCTCTTCGCTGGGGAAGCGATCGCGCTCACTCCAGACAAACTCCTCGGCATAGTCCTGATGCATCGCCGCATAGATCACTTGCTGTGGTTGGGGAGTTTGGGCAATCACCTCAACAGTGAACCGATCCATAAGTTCTAATCCATAATGCTTTTAGAGTTCTCTAGAATAGGGGTTTTTGACCCAGATGTGTCATCGATTTCTAATTTCTTAAGCCCATTGGCTTTTTTAGAGTATTCAGCAAGATTTGTGCCACCATAAGAGTCAAATCGACTAAGCTATCAGTCAGTCGAGCCATGTTGTACTCTTAAGACCCTGTCATCGTGCCTAACCGCAAACTTGTCATTTTCACTCTCGTTCTCATAGGTCTGCTGGGAATGCCCCGCTTAGCATCTGGGCAGGCCCTGGTGCCTCATGCCCTGCGCCTGGATCCCACCAAACTTCAACAACAGGGGCTTAGTCTGGCCCAAGAGGCTGTTCAACTTGCTCAGTTCCAGCAGTACGAATTGGCTTTGCAGCGAGTCCGATTAGCCACTCAATTAGCTCCTAAAAGTCCAGAAGTCTGGTCATTACTAGGAGGACTGTATTTACAAACTAATGATATAGATAACGGGATTACGGCTCTGCAGAAGGCACAATCCCTGGACGGTAAAAATTCAGCGGTTTTGTTTGCGCTTGGCTCTGCTTATCGTCAGAAGGGTAAATACACTCAAGCAGTTGAGTATATCAAGGCAGGTTTGCAGATTAAGCCGAATGTGCCAGGAGCGTTATTTGATTTAGGAAATACGTACTTAATGATGGGCCAGCTTTCGGATGCGATCGTCCAATATGAAAAGGCCATTGCCCAGGAAAAAAACTACTGGCCTGCAATCAACAATATTGGATTGATTAAATATGAATCGGGCAGAATCGATGAAGCCATCCAGTATTGGAAAACCGCCTCAGCAATTGATGAAAAAGCTGCAGAGCCTCGTCTGGCAACAGCAGTGGCGCTTTATACCAAGGGCGATCAGCAGCAGGCATTGGCCCTGGCAGAAGCTGCCATCAAGCTGGATAATAGCTATGCCGATTTAAAGGTTTTGAAGGAGAATTTATGGGGCGATCGCCTGCTGGCAGATGCCAAAAAACTTTTGGAAACCCCTCAAATCCAGGCCGCCATTATTCAGTCTCAAGGGCGGCCCACTACGCAGCAACAATCTACTCCTCGCAGATAGCTTTACTTAAATTCTCTAAATCCTCAACTTAATCAAATTAAATCGTCAAACACCGTCAACCTATGACAATCAGGGGTTCGCTCCAACTACCCAAGCCCTCCACTCGCCGTCCACCCCGCTTCCACAAGAAGCTTATTTCTGGAATGGCGCTTTTTCTGTTGCCAATGACATGGTTCAGTTACCGCGGAGTTCAGAACTACTTAACTCAACCTCAGGCCATTCTGGTACTGGGTGGCGCTCCGGAGCGAGAAAACTTTGCTGCCCATTTTGCCCGCCAGCACCCTGATCTGCCAATCTGGATTTCCAGTGGCAGCAACATTGAGTACACCGAGGATGTGTTTTCAAAAGCTGGAATTAGCTTTAACCGCTTGCACCTGGATCGAACGGCGGTCGATACAGTAACTAACTTTACAACGCTGGTTGACGAATTGAAATCTAAAGGTATCACCAGTGTTTATCTGGTTACTTCCGATACCCACATGGGACGTGCTTCCCTGGTTGGGGAAATTGTCTTTGGCAGTCGAGGCATTTTGCTAAAGCCGGTGTCAGTTCCTTCAACGCATCAATCTGAACCGTGGCAAAAAACGGCCCGTGATGGAGCCAGAGCGCTTTTATGGGTGGCTACCGGACACACTGGCTCGACCTTAAGTCGCCATTTTGGAGGACGTTAAGTAAGGGCCAAGCAGCCAGGTAATGATCTGAATACGAACCAAGGTTTTTTGTCGGTTGCTTGGCTTCTCTGGTTTGCAGGTAACCCCTTTTTGGAAATCACCTTAAATTTCCTGCACCAGTACATAGGGCTGAACAATCAACGCATTAAAGCGCTTCATTTGATTTTGGTTCCAATCACTCAGTTGGATCTGGGATGGTTTTTGAATTAATGCTTCTTCAATCCAGCAGGTGACTTTGGACGTGTCATCCTCAGCGATCGCAACCCCGACATCCAGCAAATTAAGTTCCTGAGACACCACAATTAGAGAGTCTCGTCGAGCATGAGGGGATAACCAGTTCCATTCTGCTTCATCCAGGGTTTGAGCCAGTTCTTCTCGAAGATCTTGCATTTCAAATTTGGAAAGACAAAAGTGCAATAAACCTATCACAGATTTACAGACTGACCAAAAATCTGTTTTGATAGGCTGTAAATCTGCCATTACTATCGGTAATTCGTAAATCCACGGTCAGAGTATTAAGTTGCTGTTAAGCCACGGCCACTTAGCGCAAAACGACTTCGGTGATTTAACGCTGGCCGCTACCCCCGTCTACTTGACATTCTATTGATGTAGGTTACAGATTCAGCATCTACCCAAACACTATGCGTCAAATCACCATTGGTTTTTCACT
>JBBIQC010000430.1:1187-4850 GCA_037442585.1 Oscillatoriales cyanobacterium bin_317 | reverse complement strand
AGCAAGCTTTTCGCCAGTTCGACGGGATGGGTTAGCATTCCCCAGAGAACTTGCAAAGTGCTGGGAGACTCGTTTCCTTTGACAAAGTGCTTGAAGCGGGTAGCAAGGTAAAGCCGCTTTGCATCATCAGAAAACTGCGGCTGAATGATGTTGGTGACAAAAGCTACATAGACAAAGCTCAAAACGCAGAGGGCAATCCCAGTTTTGGGAAAGCGGCGGCTGAAGATCATATACAGGCCAACCCCAAACAGAATCAGTCCGGTGTCTTCTCGAATCCCTAACACAAGCAGGGCAAAAACCCAGAATAGTGCCCACCGCTGTTTTTCCATCGCCCATAACAACGCAAAGACAAACAGGGGAATCTGGCAATGTTCATAAAAATTGGCAAAGGTGGGGGAAATCACCGCGATCGCCGAAAAATAGCCCGCTGCAATGAATAACGAAAGCGGCGGGTTGAGATAAATCCGTGCCAGAGCATATAGCATGATGCCACCCGCCGCCATCAGCACAATCTGCAAGACAACCAGCGTTACCGGGGAGGGAAACAGGGCATAGAGCGGCAACCAGAGCATGAAATCGGGCACAAAATGATGCGCCAGGTGAGAAAAGTTGACGACTGGAATTTTGCCGTCTTCTAGTACGCCAGTGGAGTTGCTGGAGGTGAGAGAACTCTGGAAAAAGTGACCATGCCAGCTATTCCAGTACAGTTGGTTAAACAGGCCGTGGTCGTAGGAGGTATAGAAGGTATAGTAGCGATGCAAGCCAAACAGCAACATAAAGCCTAAAAAGGCCGCTGTGATCAGGAATAGGGGTTGCAATTCTGGTGCATGGCTGCGGAAAAAGTACTTCCAGTCCTGGACTGATTTTTTAATCGAAATAGTGTCGAGCATCATGCAGAAGTTACTCTTTCAGTCCCTTTCAGGTTTCCTAGAAGATATAGAATGGGCGATCGCGAAGTTGAATGTGCTCACCCAGCTTCTGGCACAGCAAAATCTGCTGCTTATCATAAGCTGGATTGCTTAATCTTTCGCAATCTAAATCTTGTCCAAGTCCAGAACCGTAGTTTCTCTGATAGGAAAACGACCGTTCTCTAGCTGGACTTGGTTTAGCTGCAAACGCAGGACAGCTACAGCACCGCACGGCCATTTCAAAGCAGTCCTCGTTTTTTCAATTTCGTTAAAGCATCTTCAGCCGCCTGTTTTTCTGCCTCTTTTTTATTGCGGCCTTTCCCCTCACCATAGAGTTTATCTCCCACATAAACCTTAGAAACAAATTCTGGAGCGTGATCCGTGCCACCGACCTTCTCAGTGATATACCGGGGAGGAGTGGGTGCAACATTGGCCTGTACCCACTCCTGAAACCGATTCTTGGGATCTATATAGGAGCGAACGGCCACCACACCTGCCGGTACAGCATCAAAGAGTTCCTCGATCAGGGGACGAATTGCTGCAATGTCGCGATCGCGATCCAGATAATAAGCTCCAACAACGGCTTCAAATGTACTACTCAACAAATTAGGATTTTGATACCCCCCATCCCGAATGGCACCTTGCCCTAACCGCATCCTAAAGTCCAAACCCACCTCAATGGCAAATTTAGCCAGTTGTTTTTCATCAACCAGGGCCGCTCGTCGTCGTGTCATTTCATCCTCTCCCATCTCAGGATGACGCTGATAGAGATACTCTCCACTGATGAAATTGAGAATCGCATCCCCCAGGAACTCCAAGCGCTCATTGTCTCCTATTTCTCCAGGATTTTCATTGATGTAGGAACGGTGAGTTAATCCTTGTCGTAAAAGCTTTTCATCCTTAAAAGTCAACAGTTTATGCATTGTTTCTTCTGCCCGTGTGGGTTAGCAAAATAAAAATAACTCCAGATCCTTTTGTAGGATGTGTTAGCGCAGCGTAACGCATCACTTTTAGACTTTGATCCATTACGGCTAACACCTAACACATCCTACGAAATTCGCTGTTTTTAAGTTCTTACACTTGGGGGAAAAAGGCTATTTCCACGAGAAAGGTTACATGGAAAACAGGCTAATCGCAAATTCTCTAATGAATTAGAACCCCCTTTACTTATAGGTTTAAGATGATCAAGGGTTAGTTGGTTTTCAGAAAAGACACAACGGCACCACCAACAGCAAGGCCCATATTCTTGAATCAGTTGAGCTTTTTTTGCTTGCTTTTGTCTGGAACTCATTCGCTTCTGCCTAAAATTCATAGGAAATTTCTCCTGAAATTACTTAAGCGGCAGAGGAATATCGGCATCAATAAAGCAACTTCCACCATCAGTGGAATTTATGCTTTTTTATTTGATGGTATTTACTTAATCGTCAACGTCTCAAGAGCACTATCTCTCACCCTCACACCAGCGCATATCCACTATGCTGAGCCAGCGATCGCTTAAAGCTATCTGCCAAACCTCAAACAAACACTGAACCAGAATAGTGGAGATGTACTGATGTAAGAATGGGAGATAGTGCCTATGAGACGAATACCTAAGCATTGATATTCACCTACACAATTTAATCAAAATATAGGAAGTTTAGTCGGTCAAGACAAAACTTGTAATTCTTGATGCTGCGAAATTTTATCAACTCTCAGGGATGCTGCGATTGTTGTACAGGCTCATGGCTTTTTCAACCCCCTGTCGCAAGCTCAGTTCAACCGCATCGGCTGCCAGTTGGATCACCTCTGCGATAATGGCTCGTTCCGAAGGAGAAAACTTACCCAGCACATGGGAAACCGTATCCCGATCGCGCTCCCCCTCTCTGGCACTACCAATCCCAATTCGCAGGCGGGGAAAGGCTTGGGTTCCCAGGTGCGCGATCGTTGATTTCATACCATTGTGTCCTCCAGCAGAACCCGATAGCCGCATTCGTAACTTGCCGATGGGTAAATCCATGTCGTCGTAAATCACCAATACCGATTCTGGAGGCAACTTATACCAGTCCACTACCGCTCGGATGGATTGCCCAGAATTATTCATGTAAGTCTGTGGTTTCAGTAACCGAACTTTTTGCCCACCAGAGCCAATTCCTTCGCCAAGAATGCCCTGAAACTTTTTTTGCTCTGATAAGGAAATCTGCCACCGTTGGGCCAGTACATCTACAATCTCAAAGCCCACATTGTGGCGGGTGCGATCGTACTTGGGGCCTGGATTTCCCAAGCCTACAATGAGTTGGGGAATGACTGGATTAGGAGTCTTGGGATCTATTTTTTCCTGAGTTTCAGTCATGCTCAGTTGCCATTTGGTCATCCATCATCCAGCCATCTTCCCAGGCTCATTGTCAAGCACTCCTTAAATTCCCAGCACCCGTTTAGCTGCCGTCAGGAGTTGGATGCGATCGTCCAGACCGTTATATCCGCCATTAATCACACGGGTGACAGTTCGCACATCATCGCGAACGGCATCCTGATTCAGTTGCCGGGTATTCCAATACCACCCAGCACTCCGACAGGCTAAATCCGGATCTGCCAGCCGAGTGGGATTACTGACCAGATCAACACCTAATGCCCTGCCACAGTCGCGGTAGTTGGTACGTCCAGTAATTTGGATCAATCCCCGCCCCTTATAACGCACCCCATCTCCCGGATAGATATTACCCAGGTCATCCCGCCATTCGTATTCCGCACCGGAAGCGTATTCTTCCATCGCATTGAA
>JBBIQC010000430.1:0-1177 GCA_037442585.1 Oscillatoriales cyanobacterium bin_317 | reverse complement strand
GGACTCGTGGGCAATCTGGGCTAAAAAGTGAGCCTGACACAGGAGAGTGGTGATCTCAAACTCAATCATGGTGCGATTCAAATTGGGCACTAACTGCTCTGCCCGCTTAGCTGGAGCTTCCGGAGCAATCTTCAGCAAGTCGCTGGCCATCAGTATTCTCATATTACTTTTGGGAAACAGACCCGCATAAGGTGGCTTATCGGCTGGCCGCTTGGGAAGATTGCTGAGGGCACGAATCAAATCATCCACATAGCCATCGGCAGGACAGAGATCACCTTGCAAGGTATTTCTTAGCATCCGTAGCCGTTCGATCGCTTTCTGTCTACCCTGCGTGCAGTCCTGGATGGCAAAAATTCCCAGGTAAGGAGGTTTACCGGCAGGGCGGGCTGGAAGTTTACTGAGCGATCGCACCAGTTCATCAATTAATTCATCACTGGGACAGACTCCTCCCTTCATCGCACCAATCAACGTAATTAATCGCTGAAATGCTTGTACTCTCCAGATATCTAGTTGGGGGGACATAGCTAACTCCTTACCCTTAATTAGGTCAAGATTAAAACTGAATCCTGCGAACGGTTTAGGTTTAAACCTTAATCCAGGTGCAGAACCGTAGTTTCTCTTCTAGGAAAACGATCGTTCTCTAGCTGGACTTGGTTTATGATTCCCCTGAGTGATTCTTCACCCCTACTGATCAGCACAGTTTTATTCGTTATTAGTTTTATTCTTTATTGGTAGGATGGGTGTGCAACTGAAATCAATTACACTTTTAGGACACCAAGGGTAAACCACTAGTGCAGTTATAACTAGCACAATCCTGAGATAGGCTTACCCGTTTGGGTTATTAATATGGCATCTATGATCAGTCCTTCCGATCCAGTTGTAGCCATTCGTAATCAACGGCGAACCGAGTCTCCTGTTTTTTGGGTGATTGTGTTTGCCAGTTCCCTGTTGATTCATCTGGCACTGGCCTTGGGACTACGATCGCTGCTGGTACAGGCTATCCGAGTACCTGTAGAACCAGAACCGATTGCGATTGAATTTGCCGAAGCACTGGATGAAGTCACACCCCCACTGTCTAAACAATCCCAACCGTCCTCCAGTCAACCAGCAGCATCCAATCCAGTTCCTGCCCCTCTAGCCCCAACCACTCAGCCCACAGCCTCCCCTCCTGAAACCT
>JBBIQC010000429.1:0-4857 GCA_037442585.1 Oscillatoriales cyanobacterium bin_317 | reverse complement strand
TGAAAGAACACCTGAAAAACATGGATAAAGACTGTATTGCCTACGATCGCTACGTTGATATTTGCACCGACCATGCCATCACCGTCGAAACCGACCAGAAACAACTGATTGGCCTGCTCCACAACCTCGGTCTGGTACTCAACTTTGACGACCACCCAATTCTCAAATCCACCAACGTCCTCAAACCCAAGTGGGTCACGGAAGGCATCTATGCGCTCCTGAGTGACGACACCCTGAGAACTGAAAATAAAGGTATCCTCACCCATGCTGACCTCAGCCGCATCCTGGATCCCCAGCGCTACCCCGCCCATCGGCATCACTACCTGACCGAGTTGATGAAAGAATTTGAACTTTGCTTTGAACTACCCTTTCATCCCTCTCAAAGTCCCTCTCCTGCAGCAGAGGGATTTAGGGTGAGGTCAGCCACTTTCCTCATCCCTGCCCTCCTCCCCAAAGAAGAACCCGCCGATACCACCCTGGACGGCGACACCCTGGAATTCCAATACCATTACCCCGTCCTGCCCGACAGCATCATCTCCCGCTTCATCGTGTTAATGCACGAAAAAATCCACAACCAGATTTATTGGCGCAGTGGCGTGATGCTGGCTTATAGCGAAGGCAAAGACCTCTGTAACATTGCCCGGATCAAAGCCGATCCTGCCGATGCCAAAATCTTTATCTCCATTAGCGGTCGGGAAACTACACGACGATCGTTCCTGGCCCTGATTCGCGATGTTTTTACCAGAATCCACAACAGCTTCGGCAGTTTGAACGTGGGTGAATGGGTGCCCGTCCCCAACTATCCCGACCACCCACCCCTCGACTATCAGGAACTGCTGGGATTGGAAGAAATGGGAATCCGAGACTACCCGATCGGCAAGCTCAAACTTAAAGTGAATATTCCCCAATTGTTAGACGGTTATGAATCGATCGAATCCCGCCAGCGCAAACGGTTGGGTGATGAAGGGCGCGATTTCTACCCTCCTGAATATCACATCTACGGCGATTACATCGGTGGCGACAAAGTTGGCAATGATAAAGTTGGCAGTGACAAAATCGGGCGTGACAAAATTCAAAGCCAATGATGAGCGTGCTTATGTTGACCAGAATGAGATCCTCTAGAATCTAATCAGTGGTGCTTAGAGGCAAAGACAATTTTACCTACAGGTGATCAGGGAAAATCTTGCATCAGGGTTTGCCAATATTTGACTAACTTTTACCGCTCCATCGAACTTGTGCGATTTGATGAGCGTACAGGCATTGTCTATATTTTTGCAGGCGAAGACCTACAAGTAGTAATTTACCGAGATGGCAAGTGGAGGTTCAGATGAAACCAAACTTTGACACGATGAACGTTGCCGAATTAAGAGCCTACCTGCTCTCCCATCGTAACGATGACGAAGCATTTTACAAGCTTGTCGATCGCCTTGAAAGTAATTCTGATACCACCGACCTATACCCTATTCCCGATACTCCTGAAAACATTGCCATTATGGAAGCGGCAATTCAGGAACATATTCGGCAATTAGAAGAAAAGCAGAAAGATTAAAGGAACATGGAAGATGACCACGTCCACCACACAGCACTTTCCACCAGGTACTTTTATGAATGATGAGAAAACCTACAACTGGCAGGGCGATCGCGTCAGTGGCGACAAGGTGATGGGCGACAAAGTTGCAGGTGATAAAGTCATGGGCGACAAAATCACCCATTATCACAGCCAGAACCTGGCTCAGGCGGCAAAAGATATCAAAGATCTGCTCAATCAACTGGACAAAGATTACGACAGTACCACTCCTACTGGACAGGCCATGATCGGGGCCAAGACGATCGAGGCGATCGAACAGAATCCTACGCTCAAAGCCCGGATCGTCAATGCTCTCAAAGAAGGGGGAACAACGGCGCTGGAAAGTGCGATCGACCATCCAGCAGTGAAACCTGTTATCGCGATGCTGAAAGGGTTCATGGATGCAAAATGAGCTATGACGGTTGGTGATTGCGACAGTCATGAGTTAAACAACCAGCCGGAGACTCAGCAAGCAATGATTCCATTGTTGACATAAAAATTGCTGCCGTGTAAATTGTCGATCAGCGATCGCGACCTTGTGCTGTACGGCGGACACTGATGGCAGAGCAACTTCAGTCTGAACCAACTTTGCCTCTCCGTTTCATTCCTTTAATGCTCCAATCGCAAAACCCACTGATTACGTAGAATAAGGGCAAGACTTCCAGCCTGGAGGTGATATGAATCAACCTGCAACGGATCGGATTCGTTGGACGAGCGCAGACCTGGAACTGTTGCCAGAGAGCAGCAATCGCTACGAGATTATTGATGGAGAATTGCTTGTGACTCGCGCACCACATTGGGGTCATCAGAATGCGATCGTCAATACAGCGGCTGAATTACGAGATTGGTCGATCGCAACAGGTTTAGGCAAAACGGTGCCGACTCCTGGGGTGATCTTTAGCGATACGGATAATGTGATTCCCGATGTGGTGTGGATTAGCAAAGAGCGACTGGCGATCGCTCTGGATGAAGATGGGCATCTGACCATTGCTCCAGAACTGATTGTTGAGGTCTTGTCTCCCGGTACGCAGAACGAGCGACGAGATCGAGAAACCAAACTGAAACTCTATACAGAACGGGGCGTTCAGGAATATTGGATTCTGGATTGGCGGGTGCAGCAGGTAGAAGTGTATCGCCGTGAGCGAGCAACCCTTAAACTGATCGCCACACTATTTCCCTCAGACGAACTGACCTCTCCCCTACTGCCCGGTTTTACCTGTCCGGTTGCCCGGTTATTTGTGTGAAATGCGAAGTAAGACACTCTTTGGCTTCCTACCCTTCTACTCCGTTCCCAGCCAGTTTGCGTTGAAGCGCAATCCGGCGTTCTACTACCAGGCTGATGGCAATGAACAATACGGCTAACCCTTGAATGGCATATACGACCGTTACGGGTACGCCAGCGCTGCGCTGCATAACATTGGCTCCACTGCGGAGGGCACCAAAGAATAGGGAAATCAGCACCAGTCCGCCCAGGTTGCCGCGACTGAGAAAGGCGATCGCGATCGCATCAAATCCATACCCTGGAGAAAAGTTTTCAAACAGGCGATATTTCAGCCCCATGACTTCTCCGGCTCCAGCCAAGCCTGCCAATCCTCCGGATAGTGCCATCACAGTCATAATTGTGCGGGGAACGGATAGTCCAGCATAGCGGGCCGCGATCGGGTTCTGGCCAACGGCTTCCACCTGATAACCAAAGGGCGTGGCAGAAAAGGCAACCCACACCACCAATACCGCCAGTCCCCCAATCAGAATTCCGGCATGGGTTTGAGTTTGGGGCAACAAAATGGGCAACTGGGCAGTGGCGGCAATGGGCGGACTGAAAGGACTGGGCGCATTCGGCTCCAACAGGGGGCCACTGACGAGATAGCTCACCAGGTATTGAGCAATGTAGTTCAACAGTAGGGTAGTAATCACTTCGTTCACACCCTGAATGGCTTTTAGATAGCCAGGAATAAAACCCCAGAGTGCTCCCAACAAAAAGCCTCCCAATAACGCCAGGGGGACATGAACGATCGCAGGTAGCCCTTGAATAGACAGCCCTATCAAGGCACTTCCCAGGCCTCCCATGTAAATTTGTCCTTCTCCCCCAATGTTGTATTGCCCGACTTTCAGGGCAATCAACACGCCCAAACTGGTCAACAACAGGGGAGCCGTCTTGGTTAAGGTATTGCCAATCCCGTAGTAGTTAGCCAGGGCTTCCCTGAACAACACCCCATAGGCTTGAACTGGATTCACGCCTGCGATCGCAATCAGTCCTGCCCCTACCAGGAGAGCCAGGGCGATCGCGGCGATTGGAGAGACGACAGGTAATACTCGCTCTTTCATTCCCTGTCGCCCGGTTGCCTGATTCAGGCTGCTCATAGTCAAAATAAAACGTGAATTTCGATGACGTTCCCACAAACGAAGTGCAGCCACCAATGCGGTAAGATTCTAGAATAATCTCGGCTGGTATTTAGCAAATTTAGCTATAATCATCAATTACTCCCTTAAAGCTTAATAATTCCTTTAAAAACTGTTCCGGACGGCAAAGACTGTCAGAGTATGCCTTCTAGCCCCAAAAGACGATTAACGCCTTGGCGAAAGTTAAATTTCTTGTAAAAGGGGAAATGGATCAGAGAATTCCGTCTCTTCGCTGATACTTTGTAATAAGAGTGTAATAACTCCACATTCCAGGCTTTTCTAGATTGAAACATCTTTTGCTTGAGGGAAAGCTCCGGTTGTCTGACTGGATTCGGTTGATGTCAGAAGCTTCTGATTACTGTGTGTTATTCCTGTTGAAAACCTACGATCGGCCCATTTTACTTATGAATTGAAACATGAATCTACAATCATCAAGGGTGCAGAAGAGATGTAGCTTATCGTGCATCTCAATCCTGGGTAGTGTTGTGTTAAGCAGCGGAATCATTAGTTTTTTAACCCCAAGTGCCTACGCTCAAGCCAATCCTCAAATCTCTGGTACTTTAATTAGCTGGGCAAAGCAAGGTGAACAGAACTACCTCAATGAAATATTTTCCGAAGGGCAGAAACAGTGGCAAGGGAGTGGTCTGGAAAAGGTTCTCGAACGGTATCAGAAAGCATCCAGTTTAGACCCCAATAATTCTAAAAATCTTGCCAGTATTGCTTATTTGCAAGCTCAGTTGAAGAATTTTCAAGCAGCTACGGTAGCTTTTCAAAAAGCGATCGCTCTGGAACCTAACAATCCTGATTTCTACTATGGTTTAGGCTATAGTTTGGCTAATTTAGGGGATAACTCTGGCTCCGAAAAAGCTTATCGGCAGGCTACAAATCTT
>JBBIQC010000428.1:0-4861 GCA_037442585.1 Oscillatoriales cyanobacterium bin_317 | reverse complement strand
GCTGGCCGAATGTGCAGTTTAATCTGGCGCATTCCCAGGATCTGGTCGTTTATGCGATCGCTGTGAATTATCCCGTCGGGATTGACGTGGAATATCAGAGAACAATGGCCGATAGGATGGAAATTGCTCAACGGTTTTTCTCAACATCAGAACAGCAGGCTTTAAACAAGCTATCTGGTGAAGTGCAAAAGACGGCTTTTTTTGACTATTGGACGGGGAAAGAAGCCGTCCTGAAAGCAACGGGTCAGGGATTAGCCGGACTATCCAGCGTCGAGATTTCTTTGCCCGATTGCTCCGTGCATCTCCAGGGCGATCTGGCTCAACGCTATCCAACCCAATCCTGGCAAATCCGCCTGTTTGAGCCGGAAGAGAACTACAGTGGCGCGATCGCAATTCCCCGGTCAGCAGCCGATTTTCTGTTTTTTGACTGGTAAAAGGGAGCGGCGATCGCTCATGCCTTGAGTGAATTTATTTCACAAAATTTGACAGTTTTGCGTCTCATGCGAAAGTATTAATTGAGAGTGTTGGAGAAGTGTGGAAAGGTTAACAACCTGAGCGGAATTCAATCAACCGGGTGTACAACTGGGTGTACACATGATTTGCAGTTCCAGATCTCCATCAGAGTCTTGTGAAGGTTTCCAACTTTGGAACAATCTCAATCAACGCTCTTTCCTGTGTCGCAACATTTCGAGATAGCTCGGTACGCAATCACACAAACGAAGGTTAATCGCTTCATGGAATTTTCGATCTCCGCCCTGCTCGCTAACTTTACAGATGACAAATTAGTCGCGCCCAAGGCTTTAGAGAAAAAGCTGGATTGTAAGGATGATGCCAGCATTCGTAAACTGCAGATCGCCCTGGATGCACTGGAGAAAATCGGCATTCTGGTTAAAGATCGCGGGCGGTATCGCCGGGTTTCGGAAGACGGCGTGGTCGAAGGGAAACTGCGCTGCTCCAGTAAAGGATTCTGTTTTGCGATCCAGGATATCGAAGGATCGGAAGATATCTATATCCGGGAAAGCCAGTTAAATAATGCCTGGAATGGCGATCGGGTGCTGGTGCGAGTCACCAAGGAAGGTAGCCGTCGGCGCAGTCCAGAGGGCGAAGTGCGGTTGATTCTGGAGCGCTCTAATCCATCTGTATTAGCGCGGGTGAAACAGACCGATGATGGCTTTCGCGCCGTTCCCCTGGACGATCGGCTACTGTTTGAGTTAATGTTGCAGCCCAACGGTGAACCAGTCGAGCAGGCCGTGGATCAACTGGTACACGTCCAGGTGTTGCGGTATCCCCTGGGGCAACATCCTCCAATTGGCCGAGTGGCTCGGATTTTGGGTGGAGACACCGATGCCTCGGATGTGGATATCGTCTGCTGCAAACACGATCTGCCCTCCGAGTTTCCGGCTGCCGTGGAAGAAGCCGCCGCTGACCTGCCCACCAAAATCACGAAAACGGAACTGAAAAGTCGGCTGGATCTGCGTCAGATCACCACCCTCACCATCAAACCTGACACCCAGCCCGACAAACTGGATGGCCTGGATGATGCCATTACCCTGGAAAAAACAGAGTCGGGTGACTGGCAATTGGGTATTCATATCGCCGATGTGGCCTATTATGTGGAGCCGGATTCGGCGATCGATCGGGAAGCTCAGAAACGCGGGGTGTCCGTCTATCTGGGCGACAAGATCGTTCCCATGCTACCTGCGCCAATTACCAGCAACCTGTGTGCCTTTTTAGTCGGCAAAGATCGGCTGGCTCTCTCGGTCTTAGTGACGCTGGATGCGGCAGGGCAGGTGCTGGAATACGAAATTCAGCCCAGTGTGATTCAGGTTGATTATCAACTCAGCTACCAGCAAACCCAGGCCATCCTGGAACGAGCCAACGACGAAAACTCTCTGTCGAAAGCAGATCTCAAACAATTTGCCCCGATTCTGGAGTGGATCGATAACCTGGCTAACCTGAGCCGCGTCTTGAAACAGCAACGTCAGCAGCGGGGAGCCTTTGAGCTCAATCTTCCGGAAAAACCGCTGCCCCTGGATGCCAGCAGTAAGCCAGAACATGAGGCATTATTCAGGCCCAAGTTCCACTATGACGATGAGGGGGCGTTAGGTGCAATGGTCGTCTCTCCCTCCATTCCCACCCACACGATGCTGGCCGAGTTCATGTTGCTGGCGAATCAACTGGTGGCCGCTCACTTGCAGGCGTTGGGTGTTCCTGGCATCTACCGGGTGCATCCCACTCCTGACCCGGATGATGTGCAGGAGTTGATGAAACTGGCAGGTAGTATGGGCATCGACCTGCATCTGGAACAGGAAGACACTGTGCGGCCCCAGGATTACCAGCACTTCACCCAGAAGTTTGCCGAGTCCGATGCCGAGCGTGTCCTGACTTACCTGTTGCTGGAAACTCTCAAGCCAGCCTTTTACAGCACCACTCCCAAATCTCACTTCGGACTGGCGCTGGAGGACGGCTATACCCATTTCACCTCCCCGGTGCGGCGCTATCCCGATTTGTTGATTCAGCGGGTGCTGCACGCCGTCTTTAATGAGGGGCGCGATCGCAAAACCAGCCGTGCCAAAGAAGTGGTCGATCTCCGGCACAGTTCCTGTCATGGTGAAATTAGCTGGAACGTCCTGCCGCCGGAAATCCATCAGGAATTGGAATTCCATTTCCATACCGTGGTGGTGCATCTCACGGAACGGGAACGCATTGCCCAGGAAGCCGAACAGGATCTAGAAGGGCTGAAGAAAGCCGAGTTGATGCGGGAACGCACCGGAGAAGTCTTCCACGGCCTGATTACCGGAGTACAATCCTACGGCCTGTTTGTGGAAATTGAAGAACTGCTGGTGGAAGGATTGGTACACGTCAGTTCCCTGAAAGACGACTGGTACGAATACCGTTCTCGTCAGCAAACTCTGGTCGGTCGCAAAAACCGCAAACAGTACCGGCTGGGCGATCGCATCGAAGTCCAGGTCAAGAGCGTGGACTATTACCGACAACAGATCGACCTGTTAGCCGTTGGGGGTGGCAGTGAAGCCTCCGAAGAGCCAGAAGTCGATGAGGACACGGACGACCCTGCCGATGACGATGAACTCTAAGGCGATTGGAGCCAGAATTCCTCTTGTAGGGGTGAACCGCTGTACGTCCTTATGAACAGCATTCGTCCCCTGATTCTGGGTGTTACAGGAGCGTCCGGCCTCATCTATGCGGTGCGATCGCTGAAGTTTCTCTTAGAAGCGGACTATGCGATTGAACTGGTGGCTTCCAGAGCCGTCTATCAGGTCTGGCAGGCGGAACAGAATGTGCGAATGCCTCCCGATCCAGTACAACAGGAACAGTTCTGGCGACAGCAGGCTGATGTGATGACAGGTGGAAAACTGATCTGTCATCCGGCTGGCGATGTGGGCGCGACGATCGCCAGTGGCTCGTTCAAAACTCTGGGCATGATCGTCATCCCCTGCAGCATGAGCACTGTCGCTAAACTGGCCGCTGGCCTCAGTTCCGATCTGCTGGAACGAGCCGCAGATGTGCAACTGAAAGAAGGCCGCAAACTGGTTCTGGTGCCTCGCGAAACCCCTTTCAGCCTGATTCATCTCCGCAACCTCACCACCCTGGCCGAAGCCGGAGCACGCATTGTCCCTGCCATTCCCGCCTGGTATCACCAACCGCAGACGATCGAAGACTTAGTGGATTTTGTCGTAGCCCGCGCCCTAGATCAGGTAGACATCGATTGCGTACCCCTGAAGCGCTGGCAGGGGGGAGAGAGGGAGTAATGAATGAGTTATGAATGATGGGTTTTGAATGATAAATTAGCGCTCAGAACACCCAATCCTGCCACGGACAGTGAAATACGGATGACTGGGGGTGAAGCTTTTTTAGACAGCGGTAGAATTTGCCAACAATCGCAAAGCTTCATTAACAAAACGTCATAGCACTATTCTACCCTTGAACAGAAAATAGATGGGCAATTTGGCCCCCTACCGCCTGACCAGTGAGACGTTCGGCGATGCCCAGTCGATCTACGGCGGCTCTTTGTCGGAAGCGCCCCTCTCCCATCGAGAAGGGCCAACCAAAAACTGGGGCCCATTACCTATGCCATTGGGATAGTTAATTTTCTCTTTGACAGTTCTCAAAATCCTCATATTAGTGCCAGTGAACTGTATCAATGGTTTGGTGTCTCTGCTAGCACAGGACAGGGAAAATCCAAACTGGTGCGGGATACGCTGAAAATGCACCAGCTTGATCCTGACTGGTGTTTGCCCAGCCGGGTAGAAGATAACCCACTCATCTGGATGCTGTCAGTGAATGAACCGTTTGGAAGAAACCCAGTTTCTGACTTGAAGACATTTAGTTGAAAATCTGTGCTGCGGCTAGTCGCAATCCGGCAAATTCGATTGAGGCGATCGCATCTGACTGACCAAACACGCCAATTTCTTGATACTCTTCCCCCTGTAGCGACAGCACCATCACGGTTTGGGCAACCGGATCAACCAACCAGTATTCGGGAACGCCGATCGCAGCATATTGCGATCGTTTGTGAATATAGTCTCTGTCTCGATTGGTTTTGCCAGGGCTGACTACTTCCACAATCAAACGGGGAGGAGGCATATCAAGGGTGATCGTCAGTCGCCGTTGGGTCAGATCCAGGTGTTCTGGTCGCAATACAACTAAATCAGGGTAGCGGTTAGCTGCATCGTGGGGTTGTCGTACTGGAACCTGCACCTCACATTTTCCAGGATGGATCAGTTCAACTGGGATGCCCGCTGCTACCAGAACCAGGAGGATACGTACAGCAATGGTACTGTTCAGTCTGGATTCCGGTGGCAATTCGATTAATTCCCCATCAATCAACTCGTAACGTCCT
>JBBIQC010000427.1:0-4872 GCA_037442585.1 Oscillatoriales cyanobacterium bin_317 | reverse complement strand
GAGAGGGGAGATTGGAGTTTGTTGACGAGATGGGAGACGCGATCGCAGGCTTGCTGATAGGCGGTTTGCAAGTCAGTGTTGGGATCGCGCAAGTCAGCGTAGGCGATCGCCCAGACTTTGCGTTTGACCTGATCAAAAATCAACAAATTATCCACCTGCATCCACAGGCCATCGGGCAGATCCTCTGCAGTGGCGGGATAGATGGGAACACGAGGTTCAATCCAGTGAATCAGTTCATAGCCCCAGAATCCAAATAGGCCACCGATTCCTGGGGGTAATTGGGGCAGCTTCACGGGATGGTAAGGTTCCAGGCACTGAGCGAGGGCTGCAAATGGATCGCCTGTAAAGACCTGTGTAGAACCATCACGGTAGGTTTGGGTGGTTCTATTGCCTCTGGCTTCCAGTACCCAGAGTGGGTCACACCCCAGTAAGCTATAGCGCCCGATGCGTTCTCCCCCTTCTACGGATTCCAGCAAAAAACTGTAGGGTTGTCCGGCACAGACGCGATACCAGGCGGAAACGGGAGTATCCAGATCGGCGACCCATTCCTGATACACCGGAACAAAGTTTCCTTCACATGCCAGGGCAGAGAACTGAGAAAAATCAGGAAAAATCATAGAAGCAAAGGGAGCCAGAAGTTAGAGGATCAAGCAAGACGATCGTCAAGAAAGATGATGAAACAGGAATCTGATGCGTTGCGGCTAGGCCTAACTCATCCTACAAGATCGAGCGATCGCACTTATCTTTTACCACCAGATGCTCACCTCATTTTGTACGGTGGGCGATCGTTCCATCTGTCCCATGTACTACCGTCCGAGTCGCCCCAGTTCCTCAGGAGGATGGCAGAAAGTAGGGGGCAGAAGGCAGAAGGCAACGATCATTGCATCGATGATTAAGGCGGGTATTTTGAGCGATCGCCAGGTGGAATTGCTGCAGGGAGAAATCGTTGAGATGGCATTGGAAGGAACTCCCCACGCCTACCTGAGCGATCGGGCTGCCAATTACCTGAGAGAATGTCTGCGGGGTCGGGCCGCGATTCGAGCAGGTAAACCGATTACCCTACCAGGCAACTCAGAACCGGAACCAGATATTGCGATCGTGCAGGATCTGGGAGAGGCATACTTCGACCATCATCCTTACGCGGAAAACATCTTCTGAGTGATTGACTATGCAAATGCCAGTCTGAATAAGGATCTGGAAGTCAAGAGTCGGATCTACGCAAAAGCGAGCATTCAGGAATACTGGGTGATCAATCTAAAGCGAATGGAATTGATTGTTTTCCGAGATCCCGTTGAGGAGGAGTATCGGGAAAGACGTACCTTTGTGGAAGGTGTGGTAAATCCGCTGGCATTTACGACGATCGGCCTTGAAGCGAATCAGTTCAGCAGGAGGCTATGAGACAGACAGGTTCAGGCCCGACCTCAGTTTCAAACCATTGCAGACTATTTGGAATATGACGATCGGACAGACACCCGACACGAGCTTAAGGATGGGGTGTTAAGTAGTTATACAAAATTAAACCTTGTCCCGATTGACGCTGGGGAAAAAAACATTAATGCAAGCGATCACCACCTCGCTGGTAATACTTTGCGTCGAGACATAGCTATGCAACTGATTGGCGCGAGTCATCATGCCCAGCACATTCAAGCGCTGGCGGCGGCTGTCAATTTCTTCTGTGTGTCCAATCAGTTGCCAGCCATACGGAATACAAGGAATGTTTTTAATTGATTCTGTAGCAATCCCCCTAAATTCCCCTTAAAAAGGGGGACTTCGAACAGCTCGGTTCCCTCCTTTTTAAGGAGGGTTAGGGAGGATCGAGGGCATTTAAAACACAGTCTAGTAACAAAAAGGAGTATCTTCAGTAACAATGAAATAAGAAGTATCAGAGTCAAGCGGTAGTTAAGACCATCTCAGACCTAACCCCCAAACCCTCTTCCCTACAAGCTCAACGTTCTATGAATTCCCTCGATCAAATTCGTAACATTGGCATCTCGGCTCATATCGATGCCGGAAAGACCACCTTGTCTGAGCGCATCCTCTACTACACGAAAAAGATTCACAAAATGCATGAAGTACATGGTGGGGATAGCGAGTCGGGGGCCACGATGGATTATATGGAACTGGAGCGAGAAAAGGGCATTACGATTACTTCCGCTGTAATTACCTGTTTCTGGAACGATTACCAGATTAATTTAATTGATACTCCCGGTCATGTAGATTTCACCATTGAAGTCGAACGATCGCTACGGGTACTCGATGGTGCCGTGCTGGTGCTGTGCGGTGTTGGAGGTGTGCAGTCTCAGTCAATTACGGTCGATCGCCAGATGCGGCGCTATCGGATTCCCCGGATTATTTTCATCAACAAGTTGGATCGGGTAGGAGCCAATCCCTTTCGAGTGGTCGCTGCAATTCAGGAAAAGCTGGGTGTTACCCCCGTAGTGGTGCAGTATCCGATCGGGCTAGAAGCCCAATTTGTGGGTGTGATTGATCTGATTGAAATGACCGCTTCCTACTTTGAGGGAGAACATGGGGAAGACTGGATTCAACGGCCCATCCCAGCGGAACTGCTGGCAGAGGTTCAAGCCGCCAGAGACAAATTATTGGATCAAATCTCCCTGCGATCGGAAGCGATCACAGCCAAACTGCTTAACGGAGAAGATGTTCCCAGTAACCTGATTCGGGAAACGCTACGAGCAGGCACCTTAGCCCACGAATTTATTCCCGTCCTGATGGGATCGGCCTTCAAGAATAAAGGAGTTCACAATCTACTGGATGCCATTGGCTTGTATTTACCGTCTCCAGCAGAACGGGAATTAGTAACGGCGATCGATGGCACCACCGGCATCCGAGTCCCCATTGACCCCGACCCCACCCAACCAGTTGTCGGCTTAGGCTTTAAGCTGACCGAGGATGAGTATGGCCCTCTCACCTACACCCGCCTGTATTCCGGCACCCTGAAGCAGGGCGATCGCCTCTACAATTCCCGCACCCAGAGAACTGTTCGCGTGGGGCGACTGGTGCGTCTGGAAGCCGATCGCCGCCAG
The DNA here is from genome assembly GCA_037442585.1 of Oscillatoriales cyanobacterium bin_317. Lineage (GTDB taxonomy): Bacteria > Cyanobacteriota > Cyanobacteriia > Leptolyngbyales > Leptolyngbyaceae > Leptodesmis. The sequence goes on along the minus strand of JBBIQC010000427.1, from coordinate 1,828 downwards.
GAACTGGCCACGATCGCCGCCGGGGAAATTGTTGGCCTGGTGGGAATTGAATGTGCCGCTGGTGATACGCTGTGTACTCCCGGCACCAACCTGTTCCTGGAAGGGATGGAAGTTCCCGAACCCGTGATGACGATCGCCATTACGCCTAAAAGTAAAGCGGACAGCGATCGCCTCTCAAAAGCCTTGCAGCGGTTTGTTAAAGAAGACCCCACCTTGCACGTCAGCACCGATCCGGAGTCGCACAAAATCTTGCTATCGGGGATGGGAGAACTCCATTTAGAAATCTATCTGGAGCGCATGAAACGGGAATATCACGCAGAAGCCTATATTGGTAAGCCAGCCGTGGCCTTTCGAGAAACCATTACCCGATCGGCTGACTTTGATTACACCTTCAAACGCCAGACTCCAGGACATGGCCAGTTTGCCCACGTCATCGGTCGCTTAGAACCCTGTGATCAACCCTTTATCTTTGAAAATCGAGTGACGGAGAGAGCGATTCCGCCATCCTGGATTCCGGCCTGCGAACAGGGTTTCCGGGACGGCTTAAAAACAGGCTGGCTGAAGGGCTATCCCGTGATCGGGCTGAAGGTGATTCTAGAGGGCGGCAGTTTTCATCCCACCGAGTCTTCCGACATCGTCTTCCGCGTCGCGGCTCGACAGGCGTTTGAAGATGCCTTCAGGCAGGCCAATCCCATTCTCTTAGAACCGATGATGAAGCTGGAAGTCGAAACCCCCAGCGAGTTTGTCGGACGCATTCAGAACAAATTGCTGGCTCGTCGCGCCCTATTACTGGGGTCAGAAACCCGCAACCAGGACACGATTATCTGGGCCGAGGTACCCCTCCTGGAGATGTTCAGCTATGCCAGTGAGTTACGATCGCTCTCTCAAGGCATGGCCACCTTCTCAATGGAATTTGCCGAATACCGTCCGCTTCCGAAAGAGTTGATCGATCAGGTAAGGTGAAGCTCTACAACAATGGAGGCTTACCTCCTTCCAGTGCTGAAGATCTCAGTAACAGCGCGATCGCACCAAGGAAGATCAGGATCTTTTTTGATAATGGGACAGTGTTAGTAAATAACATCGCGATCGCAGTAAGAAAAATCAGGATGTTACTGAGTAACGCTGATATTTTACTGAGATCAACATAAGATTTTATTATGAATGCGACGATGTTGGTGAGTAACAGCGCGATCGCATTAAGAAAGATCAGGATGTTACTGAGTAACGTTTATCGTTTACTGAGATCAACTTAAGTTTTTATTATGAATGCGACGATGTTAGTGAGTAACATCGCGATCGCATCAAGAAAGATCGTGATCTTCCTTGGTAATGCGACAGTGTTGGTGAGTAACACCGCGATCGCCGGGAGTAAGGCGACGATGGTCGTGAGTAGCGCCCTGATCTGATTCAGTATTATCAAAGTCCGATTAATCAGTTATTGCATCCCACAGAGGAGCGAACACCCGTCATTCGGTATCAGTCGCGATCGGGCAACTCTCCGATTAACGCCTGGAATCGTTCGTCGTTGCGAATGCGATCGAAATCCGAGTCAGTTTTTGCCAGTTCCCGATTCCCTGCATCAAGGGCGATCGCCTGTTCCAGGGCTTCAAGGGCGAAATCAGCGTTTCCCTGCAACCCATAACAGCAGGCTTTGTTGTAATAGGCAATGGCAAAGTCAGGCCGAATTTGTAGGGCTTTATCATAATTCATAAGTGCTTCTTCATAGCGCCCCAAGGCAGCCAGCGCATTGCCCCGGTTTAACCAGGCTGCGTGCTTGTCCGGTTTAAATTTCAGTGCCTGGTCATAGCTGGCGATCGCCTCCTTGTTG
>JBBIQC010000426.1:0-4876 GCA_037442585.1 Oscillatoriales cyanobacterium bin_317 | reverse complement strand
ACCGTAGTTTCTCTGATAGGAAAACTCCAGTTCTCTAGCTGGACTTGGTTTAAGTACAACCATTAATCTTGAGCATTGCCCCCAAGACGCTTATGCTAAGCCAGTGTTGGTACCGGGTTTACCGGTAGCAAGTTCAACCTTAACAATCTTGCCGCCCATTTTCATAATCCGTTGCTGCTCACGGAACCAGTTTTCGAAGGGAACCAGTTTCGTGAAATAAGTATTTTGAAGTTCACGCTGCGTCCGAATGCGAGTTTGACTGGGAACGCAAGCCGTAATCTTAAACATCCGCATGGTGGCTATATCTCCTGAGTGGGCTGAGGAAGTGTTGAGTTTAAAGAAAATCGATCGCTTTGCAAAATTGCTTAAATACTGCGGACTACCTTTCTGGCATGAGCATCCGCCTAAAAGCAAGTTCGGAAGCCCAAAGTCAATCTTAGACTATCAAAACCAATCATTCATTGAAGACCAGTCTTTAACAAGCTAACACTCACTTCAGACTTCCGAACCTTTGAAGAGTTATGAGTTTTAAGTTCTGAGTTCAAGTAAGCAGTGCTCTAACTCATCACTTAAAATTCATCACTTAGAACTTACAGTTAGCTCAAGCCAGAGCTGATGTAGTCAAAGTAAACACCCATTTCACGACCAGCGTCAGCACCGACTAGACCAGCGGTCACTTCCTTCATCGCCTGGATCGCTTGCACGGTAGCACCGATGGGTACACCCAGGGAGTTGTAGGTTTCCTTCAGGCCGTTCAGGACACGCTCATCCAGAATGGAAGGATCGCCAGCCAACATGGCATAGGTGGCATAGCGGAGGTAGTAGTCGAGGTCGCGAATGCAGGCAGCATAGCGACGGGTGGTGTACATATTGCCACCGGGACGGGTGATGTCAGAGTAGAGCAGGGACTTAGCCACAGCTTCCTTGACGATCGCAGCGGCATTGGCGCTGATCGCGGTAGCGGCACGAACGCGCAGTTCACCCGTGGCGAAGTAGCTCTTCAGCTTTTCCAGAGCAGAACCGTCCAGGTACTTCCCTTGAACGTCGGAGGAATTGATGACAGCGGTAATTGCGTCTTGCATGATTAGAATTCCTTAAATCACGTAGTCTTACGAAATGCTTGATTGGTTATAGAAAGGAATTGGGGATTAGGGATCAGGGATGGGGGACAAAGTATCGCCAGTCCTGGATCCTATCCTTTCTTATTGCATTGCGCCGATGATGTAGTCGAAGTAAGCGCCAGCTTCAGCCGCATCTTCACCAGACAGCAGGGAGCTAGCAGCCGCCTTCATGGCACGTACACCTTCAGCCACAGCGGGGATGGGAGTACCCAGGGAGTTGTACATTTCGCGCACGCCCACGATACCGATTTCTTCGATGGGAGTCACATCGCCAGAAACCACACCGTAGGTCACGAGACGCAGGTAGTAGTCGAGGTCACGCAGGCAGGTAGCGGTCATTTCTTCGCCATAAGCGTTGCCACCGGGGGAAACGATGTCAGGGCGCTTTTGGAACAGTTGGTCGCCAGCTTGCTTCACGATCCGCTCACGGGAATCGCTCAGGGTTTGAGCAATCCGCAGTCTCTTTTCACCGCTGGTAACGAAGCTCTTGATCCGATCGAGTTCGCCGGGGCTGAGGTAGCGAGCTTCAGCGTCTGCATTCACGATTGACTTCGTGACAATACTCATTGATGGATTCCTCCAGAAGAATGTAACCGATTATTTAAACGGGGATTCCCAGATGGGTTTCTAAGTCTGCCTGCATGACCTGCAAACTTGAAGTGTTAAGAAGCGATCGCCTCGTTCAATCCTTCAAGCTGGCACCAGTCCACACCAAAATAAAGCCTGAACCTCTCTGGCGTGGGCCGTACAGGAACTCTAGACTCAGTTACCTTCCGCAATTATTGTGCGGCATCGCGTTCACCCTCCCAGTCGCAGTGTAATAGTTTGTAATATTTCCTTCAGATTTGTAATGGGGAATGGGGGGTCAGGGATCAGGGATCGGGGATCGGGATTGGGGGGTGGATGAGGGAGGGGTAGATGAGTGGATGAATAGGCAGGGAAAAGGGAGGGAGGATGGGGAAGGGGAACAAAGAGACAGGTGGATAAACAGACCTAAACTTCTGTTTACTGTTCACTGTCCACTATCCACCATCCACTATTCACTATCCACTCTGGCTTATTGGGTGAAGGCGGAGGGGATGTAGTCCAGGAGGGTGAGGCGGTGGCCTGCGGCGATCGCGACTGTCTCACCATCAACGCCAGAGACATCGACGGAGCCAGATAAGCGCTCACACTGTACGAGGGCGACATCAAAGCGGCAGGTGGCGGTGACTAGAGTGGGATGGGCCATTAAAAACAGTTCGGCGGCTTTCCAGAGTTTGGCCTGTTTCTGAGCGGTAATGGCCAGAGAGCCGTCCCCATCCCAGTTGCCCCGACTGCGGGTTTTCACTTCTATAAAGGCCAGGGTTGTCCACTCTGTTTTATCTGCAGTCTGTAAGCCAGCGATGATGTCCAGTTCTCCCCAGCGGCATCGCCATCGTTGATGTAAAACCGTCCAGCCTTGCTGCGTTAGCCAGCGGGCAACCAGGGCTTCTCCTAACTCTCCCGGATCGGCGACTGGGGATTTTTTAGAGGATGGGGGGCGCGATCGGGGAGAAGGTGGCATAAATCGTATCAGACTGTTGCAGATTGAATCGGTTGGATGAGATAGCTGACGGATTCCGTTAGGATCAGAAATGTATCAATTTCATTCAGGGATTCAGTTTAGGCGACGGGGATTCCCCCATCTTGAAGGTTCCCCTGATTGAACAAAATTAGGCATCGTGATGGGTAGCAAACAGTTGATTGATTTAAAGAAATCTGCTCTCAGGCAGGAGCTAGTCAATTTCCAACCGTGCTGGCATCGGCGGCTTCTGGCTTGTCTGTTTAGTATTCTTTTGTTCGGTATATCCTGCCTCTCGTGCTGGAATGCCGGAACCCAATCTGTTCTGGCGGAAGACTATAACAAGGAGTTTTTGATTGGTGCGGATTTCTCCGGACGGGTGTTGACCGACTCCAGTTTTACAAAAGCCAATTTACGGGAAAGCAACTTCAGTGGTGCAGATTTACAGGGAGTCAGCTTTTTTGGAGCCAACCTGGAGGGAGCCAATCTGGAGGGAGCCAATCTCAGCAATGCCACGCTGGACACCGCCCGACTGACCCATGCCAATTTGAAAAATGCGATTCTGGAAGGGGCGTTTGCCTTTAATGCCAAGTTTGATGGAGCGACGATCGAGGGGGCTGACTTTACCGATGTGGAAGTGCGCCAGGATGCCCAGTTGCTGCTCTGCAAGTCTGCGTCAGGTACCAATCCCGTAACAGGCCGGAAAACCCGCGATACGTTAAATTGTCGTTAAATCAAAACGGCTACTAATCTCGAATATCTCCCACCCAGGGGGCTTGTACCAAATCCACAAAGGTTACCTGGCGTTCGCGATCGAGCTCTGCAATCCGACGTTTTTCGGCATAAATTTTTTGCTGATAGTAATCCAGTTCCTGAGCAGTGCTGGCATCGGTCTGTTCCCACAACTGCTCAAAATGGCGGCAACGCTTCTCGCACATAATCCGTTCCATCGCCGCGGTGGAAGCTCGAATAGTTAGGGGTGCTCGCAGAATATCCCGCTTGGTTTTCTCATCCAGTTGAAACAGGGGGTAAAGTCGGGCCATCTCACCGGGATAGTCGGTGCAGCGATCCTGTAGCAGGGAAATCAGGTCGGGGGGATTTTGGATTTTGGATTTTGGATTTTGGATTAGTTGAAGATCGTTAATTTCCTCTTCTCCTACTTCCCCATCTTCCCCACCTTCTAACTCCGCAATCTGTCGCCAGAGGAAGCGGTGATGAGCAAGGCTGAATTCCAGATCTCGTTCTTCCATTGCGGTAATAATGGCCGATCGCTGATCGGGAGCGTGCAGGTAGAGGCGCAGCAGTTGGGCTTCCGATTCTTCCAGCAGGTTACGATCGCTGCGGGTTTGCCATTTGTGCGATCGTCCGTGCCAGCGTTCTCCGCGGACTTGAAGGCGCAGGTCTTCTTCCAGCCGCAGCATTAAGCGGGAGTCGCCATCACTCAACCGTTCCGCGCAGTGGTGGATGTAATGGGTTCTTAAGGGGGCATTCGGCAGACTCCCCAGCAATTTCACGATCGCCTGCACCGCCTCCTGAAACTGATCCGCCTGTTTCAAATCTTTGTCGGCGATCGCCTGTTCAATCTGCCAATCCAGCCACAGGGGAGCCTGATCCAGCAGTTTCTGATACTGGTCAGCGGTATGGTGTTGCAAAAACTCATCCGGGTCTTTGCCATCGGGAATATTCAGGACGCGCAATTGAATGTCACCCCGGTAGGCCAGAGTTTCCACTTCCCCAACAGCCCGTTCTGCCGCTTGAGTTCCGGCCCGATCGGCATCAAAGTTCAGCACAATGCGGCGGGATTCGGTATAGCGCAGCAGTTGCTTCACTTGAGCCGAACTGAGAGCGGTGCCCATGGAAGCGACAGCATTGGTAATCCCCGCATGATGCAGGGCAATCACATCAAAATAGCCCTCCACGACGATCGCCTGATCCTGCTTGGCGATCGTAGCCCGTGCTTTATCCAGGCTAAACAGCAGCTTACCTTTATCAAATAATTCCGTTTCCGGGGAGTTGAGATATTTGGGCTGCTCATCGGTGAGGGTGCGGCCTCCAAACCCGACCACTCGACCCTGTAAGTCATGAATGGGAATCATCAGGCGATCGCGGAAGCGATCGTAATAGCCCTCTCCCGTTTTGCGGGACACCAATAATCCCGCCCGTTCCACTAACTCCGTGGGATAGTGCTTTTGCTCCACGAGATAGCCATACA
>JBBIQC010000425.1:0-4882 GCA_037442585.1 Oscillatoriales cyanobacterium bin_317 | reverse complement strand
ATTAGCTTGCTTGGACTCTTCATAGAACCATCTCACACAGAGTAGCGGAGAGCCACTAAATTTAACCGTTGATCTAGTACTGCTATCTCTGGGTTGGATTCGTGGGCTGGTTATCAAATTGATAAATCAACTGGAACTGATTCCCTCTGGAATTGTCATCTGCTGGGAAAACCCCTACCTGACTGGTTCCCACTTCCGACCTGACTCGCAACTGCACATTTCGATCGATCGGTAAACCAATTAACGGGTTATTGGAAGAATTCTGAACACCATTGACAGATGCAGTTCCGGTGGTGGTGCGAGAAGGGGCAGACTGCTGAATGGTGCGCTCCTGTAATCCCTGTAGGGAATTTGCCGAGCCTATCGGTTCTGACTGGGCCTGAGCCAGAGAAACAAAACTTAAGAGGATTGTAAAAGTACCTAGCGTAGCGATCGCGGTATGCATAACTAGCACTCCTGAAGCGCAAAAATTTTTCTTCAGTATGCCATCAATTGCTTAAAGCGATCGTCTTTCTAAAGCTTGATTTAGGACTCAGCGAAAGATCTTTAGAAATTACGAATTGTAAATTCAATTTATGAATTACGGAGATTGTCGATGAAAAAACATGTCATGGCTATATCGGTGCCCCTAAGGGGGCACGCCAACCAACTGATAGCATTGTCGGAAGAGCTTGCCCGTAGAGGTTACAAAGTTAGCTTTGTGATTCACTCAACCGCAAAAGCATGGATCACCGATCGCACTATTCAGGTCATCCCTTGGACGCTTAATTGGACAGTCAGCGATGAAGCATACATGGCTCAGAAGAATGCATTCTGGCAAAAAATTTCTCAAGAACCGCATCCCTGGCGCAGCAACCAGTTGATGTTAGAAAGTATCGCCACTTTCTACCGTCCGATGTATGAATCGCTTAAGAGCCTATTAAGGGAGCATCATCCGGACTGTTTAGTGATCGATCGCGCAGTAGTACCTGCGATCGACTTGGCAATCCAGCAGCAGTTGCCATTTATTATTCAAACTCAATTTCTGGGTAACTTCGTCAAGCCCAGTGCCAATCAACCGCAATTTGGCACGGATTACCCCATGCAGATGAATGTATGGCAAAAATCACTTAATTTTCTTGGTTCACGACTGGAACCGTTTTACCTGTTGCCCACCATGCTTAAGTTGAATCGAACACGTCAGGAGTGTGCCCACCAGAAGGATCTGCCTAACCCTTGGGACAACCAAACGATGATTGTGGGAACCTCATTTGACATTGAACCACCGCGTCCCCTGCCTGACAAGGTGCATCTGGTTGGCCCAATTTTTTCCAAGAGCCAGAAGCCTCTAGGCGATTCCCTGGGGGAGTGGTTAGAGGCAGACTCAGGCAGACCTGGAGTAATTTACATGGCTTTTGGCACCTTAGCGACTCTCAATGCTTGGCAGGCAAAAGCACTCATAGAAGGGTTGGTGAAAACTGGTCTGAAGGTTCTATGGTCGCTTCCAGAAAACCAGCGATCGCTTTTGCCCGACCGACCTCCTACGGTTCGAGTTGAATCCTTTGTCCCCCAACCCACAGTTTTATCTCATCTTAATGTGGTTGCTTTTGTCAGCCATTGCGGCATGAATAGTATTCATGAATCCCTCTACTATGGCAAACCAATTTTGGCCTTACCGTTCTTTGGGGATCAGCATTACAATGCAGCGCGTTTAGTTGATTTAGGGGCCGCTTTAAAGCTGAGTAAACGCCATTTTAGCCCCACTGAGGTATGCGATAAAATTAATCAACTACTGCACGACCCGTGCTATCAGGAGAAGGCTTTATACCTGTCGAGAAGGCTAAAACAAACTGATGGATTAAACCAAGCAGCGCAAATTGTCGAATCCGTCCTTCAGGAATCTACTTGAGTGCTGGTAGAACTCTTTGCGGTGTAACACGCGAATGACTTCGATAACATCCCCACTCACTTCTATACCGATACGATAGTCACCGACCCGAATACGATATAAGAGCTGTGGACAGATCGTGTAAAGCAGTCTGCTTACCTTCATCCATTGCTTTGTTGAGGCAGTAGTCTTCGATCGCATCACTCAGCGCTTCGAGAGAAGTGTCTTCCGTAGGCAATAATTTTCGCCACAACTCGATCGGAATAACAACTGCTACAGGTTGCCCTTCGCTATTGGTGAGATATTCTATATCTGACATTATTTAACCTCTGACATTATTTAACCTCTAATATTTAGATAGAACTAAATTTTCTCCGTTGTCTTTACCCATTTGGTATTGGATACCGTAGCGGATAGGGAAACAACGTCACGGAATGTTGGGTTTCCTGAGGGGCAACCCAACCTACAGCGAGGGGCTCAGCCTAACGATTGAGTTCAGCGGATTTTGTGAGCGGCGACAACTTTCGAGACTCAACCGAAATCTGTAAATCCGCTCACAAAATTCCGTTGCAACGATTTGTTGTGCTGCTGGCGCGACTGCAAATAATACCGCTGTAGAAAAGATTGTGCGATGCAAACAATTCATTCCCATTACCCTGGTTTCCAAACAACTTGAGATTGCCTTGCAAGCAAACCTGCCAATCGTTCCGCTTCGGCTAGGTCATCTTCTCGATACGGTAAGCCTATAATATCAGCATGATTCACAGAATCCTGTTCCACATCCAAGCCAACCTCGCGCACACCCTTAACTTCAAGACTAGCAACTCCATAGCACTTACGAAACAAGTCTGCACACTGCTGCGGAGAATATGCACTTGCTAGGTTAACTGAAAGCCCACGCTCGTTGACTCGTAGAAAATAGGCATCTGCCTTCACTCTTCCTGTATCCTCATCAATCCATTGCTTCCGTAGCAATGCTCGATAGACAGTGGCATTATCTGGTAGGGGATCAAACTATCTCATGCTTGGTTCAGCCATTCCAACCACTGCAAGAGGATAGAGACTGTCACTTCTCGTTCTACCGCATAATCGTTGCCTAGTTCGTGATACAGGTAGGCTTGCTGGTCAGCACGAGCAGGACAAATCAACCGGACTTCACATTCTGGCTCTAACTTGCTCCATGTCAGTCGAATGCTGCCTTGCTCATCCGTAGAAGCTGATGCCTTTGGGAAGCGATCGCCCATTGCATCATAGACTTCTACAATCAATCGCATCGCCAACTTAAATGCAGCTTGGCTCGGTTGTAAAATTCCATACTCATCTGTCTCATCTTCTTCTAAGAGAGCAACGAGGAGTTTCAAAGTTACCGTAATAGGGCTGCTGGATGGTCTTGCCGATTGAGCAATGGTCATAGAACTCTAGGACGTTCAAGAGGAAAGCTATCATTTAGCCTAACATGGGCAGTAAGGGAGATTTCAGCCGTCCCTTGACAGGGGAGTATTGCCAAATTCCAGGAGAGATATCGATCTCCGCCGGAGGAGAACTGGGAGGAAGCGATCGCCCCTCGGCAATCATGCGATCGACTTCCATACACCGCGCCCGTACTGCTTTTGATTAGCCATCCGCTGCAAGCACTACCCTCATTCATCGATCTCTGATTCAGCTTCCGATTTGGCCCCTTTCAACTTTGTGTATTCGTCGGGAGACATCGGCTCTGCCTTCCCCGTAAGAATGTCATCCCACATTTGCTCAAAGGGAATGCCTCGTTTACGAGCCGCTTCAGCTACCAGTTGATCTCGATACTCCTTCCTTTGCATCAATTTTGCACACAAAAGTTGATTGCCTTCATTGGCAAGGGTTCTGCCCTTCAACCAGGCTTCCACAATCAACATATCTGTGTAAGGCTCACCCAGCTTTGAGATGTAAAAACGCTCGGAAGCCATCCGGCTCTCCTTTACCTCTAATGCAAACGGTACGTCTACATTTTGCTCCTTTTTTGCCACGATTTTGCTCCTTGAGTGACATTGAGTAGTAGAGCTAGCTCGCACTTCTTTTGCATCCCTTTTGCTACTCTTATGCTATCTTTATGGTATCAAAAGAGTTGCAATCGGGGTGCGAATGGAATGCGCATAGTGCGAAATTGCGCTCTTCTTTCTCACTAGCAAAGGTAAAAGCTTATGAATTGGCGGATTTGGTATCGTCCAAAACTGGGAACTCAATGGCAAGATAGGGGGATTTTTGAGAGCCGTAGGGAAATGGATAAGCGGTTAGCCATCCTTCGGCAGCAGGGCAACGAGGCAAAGCCAGAATTTATCGGCAAGCAACGGGCCTTGGTCATCGACCCCAAGCATCTAGGGATTTAGGCCATGTTCAAGAACAGCTTTAAACATCAACGCTCCGCGAAGCTCCACACGCCTGACCCGATGACCCTGGAGCTTGGCAAAATCCAGCGGCATCTCATCCGCAACGGCTACAAAATTCGCCGCTCCGTCAACGACTCCCACGCCTGGAGAGTCTTTCGGGGAAAAAGCGATTCGCTCTATTTAATCCGGTTTATCCGATTAGGCGAATGGGAGGTTCTCCCCAAAAACTTGAGCAAAGAGCGGAAAACCCTCATAGCGCTCATTCAGGAGGCATTAAGTCATTGAAAGTCGCTCGACCTTGGATAAAATTGTTTTATTCAAATCTGGCTCAGGAATTTCAGGCTTAATCTAAACCCGGAATTAATTTGGGTGTAAAGATTAAGCTAAATTTTTCCAAACTGTAGATCCAGAACTAACCGAGAGACTTCATGACGATTAAGCGGGCGATTCTGGTAGTGCTAACGGCTCTAGCCATTTTCCTGATTGGGCAGGACTTGCTGAATAGCTGGAATCAACCCCAGATTCAAAGCCGATTGGAGCTATACCAAACCAACTTATTGCTGCAGGCCACCGCATTACGGGAGGATGACGCTAATTTACAGTCAGCGCGTAAAGCATTACTGGGGGCCGAACCGCTGAAGACGGCTGAGGA
>JBBIQC010000424.1:1616-4904 GCA_037442585.1 Oscillatoriales cyanobacterium bin_317 | reverse complement strand
TTGTGGGAGGGAGGGTATTGGATGTAAGGGATTCGAGATCAGGGTCTACTACTGCTCCCCCACGTCCATTTCCTAATTCCCGCTCCCCGCTTCCTGATCCCTGATCCCCGCTCTCCGGTGCCTCCGGAAGCTGGGCCAACTCTACCATATGCTGATTAATCCACTCGCGGTAGGGATGCTCGGTGACAATCTTGGTTTTAATTTCCTCATCGGCAACGATCCGGCCTTCTTCCATATTCACCAGGAACATCCGACCCGGTTGCAGGCGACCTTTGTGCGCCACTCGCTCCGGTTCTACAGGCAAGACCCCGGCTTCCGAGGCCATAATCACCAGATCGTCTTTCGTGACGTAGTAGCGGGAGGGACGCAGGCCATTTCGATCGAGCACTGCACCCATCATCGTGCCATCGGTGAAAGCGATCGAGGCAGGGCCATCCCAGGGTTCCATGAGGCAGGAGTGATATTCGTAGAAGGCTTTCTTCTCGTCACTCATGGATTCGTGGGCAGTCCACGGTTCGGGAATCATCATCATCATCGCGTGGGGTAGCGATCGTCCCGCCAGAGTCAGCAATTCCAGGGCATTGTCGAAGATCAGCGAGTCACTGCCGTCGATATTAATCACGGGTTTGATCTTTTTAATGTCCTCCCCAAACAGATCGGACTCAAACAGGGATTGACGGGCATGCATCCAGTTGATGTTGCCGCGCAGGGTGTTGATTTCCCCGTTATGGGCAATGTAGCGGTAGGGGTGGGCACGCTCCCAACTGGGGAAGGTGTTGGTACTGAAGCGGGAATGCACCAGCGCCAGGGCACTCTCCAGATCGGGATCATGCAAATCGGGATAGTACTGACCCACCTGCACAGGCATCAGCATTCCCTTATAGACGATCGTGCGGCAGGAGAGACTGCAGGGATACCACCAGGGATCGGTTTCGGGATTGCGGATGGTATTGTGCGATCGCTTGCGGATCACGTACAACTTCCGTTCAAACGCCAGGTCGTCTACAAGATGAGAGGAGCGTTGAATGAACACTTGTTCCATAAACGGTTCACTGGCTTTGGCCGTATTTCCCAGTGAAGAGTTATCCGTCGGCACATCCCGCCATCCCAGGACGGTCTGTCCCTCTTCCACCACAATCTGTTCAAACATCCGGCGGCTCTTTTCTCGCTGAACCGGATCAGGCGATGTATAAATCATCCCAACTCCGTATTGGCCGGGTTCCGGCAGGGAAATACCTTCAGCCGCCGCTACTTTTCTCAAAAATTTATGGGGCAGTTGCATCAAAACTCCGGCCCCATCTCCGGTATTGGTCTCGCAACCGCACGCACCACGGTGATCCAGATTCACCAGGATTGTTAATGCCTGTTCTACAATGTCGTGCGACTTCTGACCCTTCATGTGCACGATAAATCCGACTCCGCAGGCATCGTGCTCGAACTGCGGATCGTATAAACCCTGTGGTGCTGGCAGTTGGTTAGTGTTCATTGTGATGCCCATCGATGGCGAATTAGAGGAATTAGGGATGGTTTCTAGAGAGACAGTAATCCACTCTAGCTAGTTTGGATTTTCTAATACTTAGGCGAAGAGGGGGCAGGTCTTAAGGAAATTGTCATATCTGGAAATATTGGGATCAAGTGTGATATTTTCCTGACATTAATTTTGGGAAATAAGTAGTTCTGCGTAAATATGAATAAGAGTTGGATAAGACTGGTCTTTGCCCTTTGTCATGTGTCATTTGTAAACCTGCTTTAATCAGCAGCTATCCTGCTCTGACCATCTCAAATTCATCGTACTGGAGTGTTCAGTAGGATGGGTTGATGTAGCTTAACCTATCATCTTGAGGCTGTGATGTGTTAGGCGACAGCCGTAACGCATCCTACAAATTTTTTTCTTATTCTGTTCTCATTTCTAACTGGTTAAGATCTGGTTGGTGTCCAACTTCTTTTCTACCAAATTTGAAATATGCAGGTGGATAATTGATGCATTTTATAGACAGGAAAGAATATGCAAGGTTTATGATGTGTCATTAAATGCGGAAAAGGAATCAGATAGAGACACGAAAATGATCCTGGCGTTTTAACTCCAATCATCGCGCTGGTTGCCCTGGCCTTTGTAAACCTTGCCGATCGCATGAATTTCTCGGGTTTGCTCAAACAGAGCCGCTTCCGTTAATCCCCATTGCTTCAATACCTTGTCCAGATCAGCTTGAATGTCACGCGCACCGGGAAAGCCGTGGTAGCGGATGCGCAGGCGAGCCAGTTCCGCCAGATTATAGTCATTCGGTTCAGCATTCAGCAGCATATCCACGATCTGGCGATCGGTCTTCGCCTGGGGATGTTGTTGGTCTTTTAAGTTGGATGAATCAGCCATAAGTGTGAAGTTTTGTTGTGAATTCGTCCGCTTGTGTGGGGATCAGAGATGGATGGAGTATATTGTTCGACCAGTTTACTGAGTTGAGCCAGTTGATTGAGTTGAATTCAACCTATTCAGTTCAACCAGTTTACTGAGTTCCATCGGTTACGAACAGTCCACATTGCAACGGCCAGACTGAGTAGTTTTACTCCATTCGACCCAAACAGGAGTGAAGCTATATTTTTTGTTGCCAAATTGAATTGTTGCAGTAGACTGCTAGGTAGACTCGCAGTAATAGTGATGATGAGGAGCGAATGGCTACGGCATTGAGATCTTTAAACCCCAAACCCACGCGCGATCGCCGAGGAACTGCGCGTCGCCGTTCTCACATGCAGCCTGTCCCGCTATCTGGCCCTTCCAGATCGGCTCCGATTCCTCGTCATTCCAGTGTTGCTCAGCGGTCTGCTGTTCCCTCCTCATCGTCCTCAGTCAGACAACTTCCCACCCAGCCTCCCCTGCCCCTATGGTTACGCCTGCTGATTCAAGCCCAGCGCGGATCAACCCTTGTCGTTTTGATCCTGGGTGCAGCCACTCTAATTGTCTACAGCAGTGCCATTTTTGTACAGCAGCAGTGGAGTAAGGACTATCAGAAGCTAAAAACGATGCAGCGCAGTGAACGACAGATGATCGCAGCGGGCGAGTTTTTGAAGAATCAGATTATTCAACAAGCCGAGCAACCAGGATCGGGCCTGGTTCCTAAAAGCTCAGAGCACATGATCTATGTGGAACCGTCTGCCGATCGCCCTCCGGTGACTCTGCCTGCCAATCCTGTCGTGCAATCTGAATCTGCCTCCGACGAAGATCCAACAGCCTATTAAGGAATCAGGTAAGGAGGTTTGGTTGTGAGGAATCCGCCCTATTCGTTTCGCTCTCGA
>JBBIQC010000424.1:349-1585 GCA_037442585.1 Oscillatoriales cyanobacterium bin_317 | reverse complement strand
CAACGGCCCACCTGGATCAATTCCCCTAAATTCAGAGCAATTGTGGTGTGGGGCGTTTTAGTGACTTCAACGGGGCTGCTGGCAATTAATCTGTTTTATGTCCAGATTGTTCAGGGGTCGATATTAAAGGGGATTGCTAAAAATCACCAGATGACTTACATGCGGCCCTTTATTCCGCGTCGCGATATCGTAGACCGCAATGGAAGCGTGCTGGCGCTCGATCGGCCTGTTTACACCCTCTATGCTCACCCCAAACTCTTTAAGATCTCTAAACCAGAGATGGCTGAAAAGTTGTCTCCCATCCTGAATCGGCCTGTGGCAGATCTGCTGAAACAATTTGATCAGCAGGAAACAGGGATTCGGGTGGAATACTCGGTCGTGGAAGATAGCGCCAACCGCATTATGGGAATGGGCCTGGATGGCCTGGAGTTGATTCAGCATCAGCAGCGGCTCTACCCCTACAAGGAGATGGCGGCGGATATTGTGGGGTTTGTGAATGCCGAGCACAAAGGTCAGGCTGGTCTGGAATTAAGCCAGGAAAACGTGCTGGAGCGGACGGCTCAACCGATCGAACTGAAGCGGATGGGAGATGGTTCCCTGATGCCAGATGGTATCCCTGCTGGATTTTTGAATCAGGATGATCTACAGCTTAAATTAACGATCGACGCTCGCCTGCAACATGCCATCCAACCTGTGTTGCAACGGCAGGTCAGGAAGGTGGGAGCCAAACGAGGCGCGGTGATTGTGATGGATGCTCACAGTGGAGAACTGCTGGCCCTGGTGTCCGATCCCACTTACGACCCGAACGAATACTACAAATACCAGCAAGAACGCTTCAAAACCTGGGCAATTTCCGATTTGTATGAGCCAGGTTCGACGTTTAAGCCGATCAACGTGGCGATCGCTCTGGAAACCAAAACCGTTACGCCCCAAACCCAGATTGATAACCCTCCCTCCATTGTCGTAGACGATTGGCCGATTCAGGGTGGCGGTGGGGGAAGTGATACGGTGACCAACATCGTGATTAACTCCTATAACGTTGGTATGGTTCATATCATGGATAAGATGGATCCAGAAGTGCGCTATGCCTGGTTGAAGCGGCTGGGGCTGGGACGAACTTCTGGGATCGACCTACCATCCGAAGAACCGGGCCAATTCAAAGCCCGCAAGACCTTTCTGGAATCCCGTATTGAACGTGCCGTAACCGCCTTTGGTCAGGGATTTTCTCTCACGCCT
>JBBIQC010000424.1:0-339 GCA_037442585.1 Oscillatoriales cyanobacterium bin_317 | reverse complement strand
ATTCAATTAGTGCAACTGCATGGCTCGATCGCCAATGGGGGTAAATTAGTCACTCCCCACATTATTCAGGGGCTTTACAACAGTAAGGGACAGCTTTACTGGCGGCCCAATTTACGCCCTCCCCGGCAAATCTTTTCGCCAGAAACCGCGAAGGCCATTATTCCCATGATGGAAGGAGTCGTTCAGGAGGGCACAGGTAAAGCGGCTCAGGTTCCCGGTTATCGTGTCGCGGGTAAAACTGGAACCTCTCAGAAAGCTGCCAGCACGGGTGGATATGCCAAAGACCTTTATGTAACGAGCTTTGTCGGCATTGTGCCTGCTGAACAACCGCGCTATGTG
>JBBIQC010000423.1:0-4909 GCA_037442585.1 Oscillatoriales cyanobacterium bin_317 | reverse complement strand
CGCCATCCGTCCCTGGGTATCGCTACCCATTTAGGATGAACGAATCGCACACGGTCAAGTTGTGCGGCGGCAGACAGGATTGAATGCTCACCGATAGCTCCTGTTCCGTCCGCACCAACGCATGGTTAGGGGTCGTAACGAAATAAGTTTTACAGCCTGGACAAACACAGCAAAGATACTGCTCAACATCGTCTTTCCTCCGTCACCCAGGCAAACACGATGTCTTCACCTTAGCGTCATCCGTTTATCAAGCTCACGCTGCCCCAGAGGTAGGCTTTCCTCTCTTCCAAATTTAACACCTAGACAGGGATCCAGTTCTTTCTTACATTTACTACCTACCTCAAAGTAACCCCCACCAGTGTCCTCACCACCGGCCCCGCGATCGCCAGTACCCAATCTTCAATCTGGTCTTCGGGTAGCACGACTGATCCAGTTGCAACTCCAGGTCTCAGCGTCAGACGCGTGGCGCCTGGAAAGTTTTCCGTTCTCATGGCTAGATACTGCCCTTTACGCCAGGGTTCCAGCAGATTATCAAAGTAGGGAGAAAAGAACCGTCCTGATTGTCAAATCGGATAGATGTATCGCGATCGCTCTGGATTGGAGAGATCAATCAGTTGACGATAGCTGGGGCCATTGCGATCCATCAGGAAATTAGTGGAGTTGTAAGGCCCGACGTTAATTGTGTAGCGATCGCCGCCATAGGGAACCTGACGCCGAATGGGTAACACCGGATGCTTCAACACCGCCTGGTGAAGATCTCCCCATTGCGGCACGTTACCTCTAAACCCTTCCACTACTCTTTGAAACGCTAAAGCGGCATTCACTAAAGCCTGTTCTGCAGAGCCACCCAGAGCGGGATCACCCAGCGTTAAAGCGTTGAGCAAAAAGCGGGGAGCCGGTTCCTGGGCATTGCCTTCCAACACCTCTAGCCCGATCGCCCGGGCCACAAATTTTGTCAGTTCGTTATACCAGGCTTCAAACACAGTGCCAACTCTGGAATTTGGACGCAAATTTCCATCCCAATTCAACAGTTGATTCAGCCAGTTCAAAGTTTCAATAGGCACCGGATTCAACCGACTGAGAATCGGCTGAAGCTTTCGCAAGATCGGTTGAAAGTCCTGGTAGAGCGGGGTTATCTGGTCAAGCTGAATCGCCTGCATGTCATCCAGTGAGTGTTTGTTCTGGCTTAAGATGAGTTGTCGAATTCGTTCCGCCCGATAGGGTTCTGCCCACTCCTGACTGATGGCATAGGGGTAGTTGGAGGGAGCAACCCGGTTGTTTGCGGTGACAATGAAGCCCGAATCCGGGTTCAACACTTGAGGCAGTTGATTGAAAGGAATAAAGCCCTGCCAATCAAACTCTCCGGTTCCAGGAATAGGCAGTAACCCAGAATGACCGCCCCGGCGGATGGGAATTTGACCAGGCATATAGTAGCCAATATTGCCATTCACATCGGCATAAACAAAGTTCTGGATCGGTGCGACATAGTTTTGGAGAGCTGTGGTGAATTCATTCCAGTTGCGTGCCCGATTAACGCCCTGAAAGGCCGCGATCGTATTATCAATGGGTGCCAGACTCACAAACTGTAATGCTAACGGTTGTGCAATTCCCAGCGCATCTGAGATTACAGGGCCATAAACACTTTCCCGAATCGGCAGGATTACATCCGCTTCACCTCGAACCTTGATGGTTTCGTAACGGATGCTGTAGGGTCGCAGTTGATTGCGGTAGAGGTACTGTCCCGGTTGATTAGGAGCTTCAACCAGGGCATAGAGATCCTGCACATCCGCCTGTGTAGTCGTCACGCCCCAGGAAATAAAGTTATTGCGTCCAATCACCACTCCCGGCAGACCAGGAAAGGTAGCCCCGATCGCTTCATAGGTGGGAGCTTCCAGGTGAGCCGCATACCAGACCGAGGGAATTTGCAGAGGCAGGTGCGGGTCATTCGCCAGGAAGGGTCTACCAGTCGTCGTGCGGCTCCCGGAGACAACCCAGTTATTTGAGGCGAAGGTCTCTGGGGATAATAGTTGGCTGGCAGTCATTCGTGCCAGAGCCGCATCACCCACAGGTACGGCCAGGGCTGAAAGATCGATTTGGGGAAGGGGTGGCGGAGTACTGGCAGGCAAGCCAGGAATTCGGGCGACATCTTCAGGCCGCAGAATGGTGACATCACCTGTATAGGGTGGAAAGATTTCCTGGATGCGTCCAAACGGAATGCCCTGAGCGAGCAAACTCGATCGCAATAGTTCGGACTGAAAGTTACCCGATTGAACCAGACTTTGTAGCTTGACTGCACCCAACACATCCACAGGTTGCCAGGGATCCGGTTTGTAGTTCAAGACCTGAAACTCTAAAGACAATGGCCGATTCAAACTCAGATAGGCATTAATTCCGTTGGTGTAGGTGTCTACAATGCGACGAATCGTTGTATCCAGATTGGCATAGGCAGATGCAGCAGCGGGATAAAGTCCTAGAGTCCGGTTGGTAATATCCTGTTGCAGGGTAGTTTCACCCAGAACCTCAGATAATCGCCCCTGTGCTAATCGGCGTTGAAAGTCCATTTGCCAGAGGCGATCGCTGGCGTGCATGAATCCCAGGGTGTAAAACAGATCATCCTCGTTTTGCGCCTGGATGTGGACAATTCCAGAAGGCTCCCGGGAAACGGTAACGCGATCCGTCAGTCCTGGTAAGTTAGCGGAAGAACGTAGCCCTGTAAAGGAAAGCACATTTCTCACCGTCTCTCGTGGACCCGTCAGCCCTTGATCAACAGATTGCAGAACCTGG
Source organism: Oscillatoriales cyanobacterium bin_317 (assembly GCA_037442585.1). Classification (GTDB taxonomy): domain Bacteria; phylum Cyanobacteriota; class Cyanobacteriia; order Leptolyngbyales; family Leptolyngbyaceae; genus Leptodesmis. Next base: position 2,125 of record JBBIQC010000423.1, on the reverse strand, counting down.
GAGAGTTGAGCCAGAGTATCTAATCCACTGGTCGGTTGTAGAAAGGAGGTAGAACCAGTTTGAAAAAATGTCATGAGATGTAACTTTCTCCAAAGTTCTTTAACTACTCAACTTTTGACAAACGAACTGGCACCCCAATTTTTACTCTTTTCGATCATCGAAGTTCTCGCTTTCGAAAGCCAGTGCTCTTATTATCTGTTTTCGCCTCACGGCGGGTGTCACCGGCAGTAGACAGGATCAAAACGAAGTAAGAAGCTACTAGCCCGTCCGGGGTGTACGCAAGGGTTAGCTGCAAGTTGGCTCAGCAGTATCCATCATCCGCCACTTTAAAACTTCCGATTGAAGACTTTGGGACATCCCTTATTCCTTTAGAAAATTAGGGTGCGTCCTTGCTCTTGAGCTTGTGCTTTGGTGTAACTGACCCTATGCACTACTTTGCCATCACGGTTCAGCAAACGAATCTCACCACCCTTGTTTGATAACTGCATTGAGTTTTTAGGCAAGGTGATGGTGAATGTAGCACCAGGAGCCATTATGTTGGACTGATCTGATAACACATAGCGGTTGTTCATCGCATCTAATAGGAACCAACCTTCAAGCGAAACGCTAGCTGCCCCAGTATTGATTAAGGTCACTGTCTCTTTGCCTGGATCGTCTCCGAGGGGGTTAACCAGTGCTGCAATAATTCTTACTGGACTATCTACAGTCGTTTGAGAAGATGGTTGTTCCGCACCGGTTTCTGTAGAACCCCCTGAAGGAGAACCTGTATTGCCTTCTGGTCCCAAGTACATGGGGTAAAATGTCCGAATATTTTGGTTGTTGTCACTGCGGAACACTTTCAAATCATATCTAGCACCATTAATAACCGCTTCTTTAGGAGCGCGTGCACCAAGGTGGGCACGAACTGCACCCATTGCCATCAGTCCTTCAACACTGCATCCAACAAAAAAACCGCCTGTCGGTTTAGTGAGAGGGCGAATGGCTCCCCGATCGTAATCAGGAGCATTCCACTTAAATGAAATTGTGACGGATTCTGGAAAGTTTTCTTGACCATTGCCATATTTACCCCGTAGGTAAACAATGCGATCGTCCTTAAACCCAGGCAAACGGTTCCGATCTATGGTGGAGGCAAGACCATCATCAAGATAGTATTTGTACCAGAAGTGATAACCCTGTACCTTTGCTCCTTCTTGTTCACCCACAAAGACGTGTTCAAATCCTGACAGTTCCGGATCACCACCTTGAGAAAAACGCCGAAACCAAAGTTCTAGTAACGTTGCATACCAGCGTTCGACTGATACAACAGTGTTTGTAGATTCTTCTACATATCGACGGGCAACTTGCATGGGTGCTGAATCAACGATCGCAGACAAAAGGTTATGTACCTCCTCACGCTCTAGAGGTGTTTCAACCTCTGGGTCTTTTTCATCCAGTGCATAGTTATCAAATAATTCTCGGACAAGCTTGTAAGTCCGAATTTTTGACTCTGGAATATGAACTTCTGGTAACACCTTGAAATCTGGTTCACCTGTTGCTACCGCTGCTACTTTGACATATCCTTGTTCGGGATCACCATCCTGACTATTAAGGATAGGTTTAATGCCGCTCCCCGTTTGGTCAGCGTTCCAAATTTCCTGATAAATATCCATATTGTGCCCTCCTGGTAGTGATTTTAAAAAAGATCGTCAATTGATCTGTTGCCGCCCCCATTACACGCTCAAGGTTTGTGTATTTTCCATCTTGCTAAACACCACAACTCGTTTACGCTTAAGGCTTCCCACAGAATACTTATTCAACCACTGGTCGTCCTCTTCCAAGAACAGACTGGGAGCATCTTTAGGGCGATTGCTTCGGTTAAGCCGAGATTGAACAGAGCGGAAATAATAGTGAAAAAATAGCCGATTGAATTCAGTAAAAAAGGAATTCAACAGTAAATTTTCCAGTTTAAGTCCTGACTTTCGGGGTGTTATCCGTCAGTCCCAATGGGTAATGCCGGAGATTCAGAGACTTATCAACCACAATTGCGAGACAAGCTCTCAAATAGATGACTTATCCAGCTTCTACCCCAGCCACAACCTTGCTGCATCCCAAGTTACCAGTCCTCCCGATACAAGTCTGAAGCAGT
>JBBIQC010000422.1:0-4924 GCA_037442585.1 Oscillatoriales cyanobacterium bin_317 | reverse complement strand
CTATTTCAAGCTCTGCCTAAATGGTAGCTCTATCCCCGCCCTAGCCTACTAGAGATCTGGTGCGATCTACTGTGTTACGCAGCGTAATTGGATAAAGTCGAGCTTAGAGGGTGTTTGAGAAGTCGAGATCGCTTGAACCGTCCATCTTTTGGTCAAACTCGCCCTTACAGCCGATCGCTGCCAGAAAACTCCTTCCTTAAATAAAAGTTGCGATCGTCCGATCCCTGTCTACTACCCAAAGTATGATTATTCTGGCTTAACCCACTGACTCCCCAACGACGAGAGTTGAGCCAGGTCACGCGGCTGATCCTTATTTTGTTGGGTTTGCCAACCCTTGGTACGATTAGGAGATTTTTTAGATGAAGCTTCCAAACGCGCTTTTAGCCGCGATCGCCGCGATCGCCTCTGTTGGTATTGCAGCAATAGCCAAAGCAGACACGGTGACGGCTCGTTGTGATGTGTACCCCAAAGGGGAAGATCGGGCCACCTCCTCCGGCCTCTGTACCTTTTCGCAGCGGCAGGGGGTTGTAGGGATTCAGTTGAAAAATGGCAAGCGCTATGACCTGGTTCCGGTAGGCAATAATCCTGGAAATTATCGGGATCAAAATGGTCGTCCTGCCTATCGCCAGTCCGGCCTGGGCGACAAAGGGCAAATTTACCGCCTCGCCACTGAATCCATCTACGTTTACTGGGATCCGGCTCCCTATGGAAAAAATTCTGGAACTCAAAATAGTGGCAGTTCTACCTCACCTGTTGCAGCTCGTGGCATTTCCACATTAAAGGCCAGCAATTCTACAACTCGGATTAATGTGCGATCGCAACCCACAATTAATTCCAGCACGCCTCACTATGGGGTACCCGGTGACAAGGTGAAGGTGATCCAGTGCGTTCAGGATCAGGACACCGCTGGCAGCGATCTGAATTGGTGCCGGGTGGAATTTGTCAGTTCTAAGGCAACAGGTTGGGTTCGCAGTGATTTCATCATCTTCGCTGATGGTGGCGAATAAGCATTGGTTCAGTCAATCGGTATTCGTTCTGATTAAACCTTGTCCAAGCCCAGAACCGGAGTTTCTCTGATAGGAGAACTCTATTTCTCTAGCTGGACTTGGTGTAGTTCTGAGATTTTATTGAGGAGTACATTTCGCCATGCAGTTTAAGACTGTTTTAAGCAGTGGCGCGATCGCCGCGATCTCACTGATTATCGCTTCTCCCCTGGTGGCAGAAGCCATTCCCCAGCGCTCCAGAAATGCCTGCATCGTCAGGACAGCAGAAGAACTGGGAGTTTCAACAAGCAACATCAGGATTATAGACGTTGGCCCAGTGAGTGCCGAAAGTGGTGCCGTAACGGTCAAGTTAGAGAATCGCACCAATGGCCAAACCGCAAACTGCCGCGTCAACACGGTAGACAATACGGTATTGTCCGTCACGCCCACCAGTTCGGGAGGCAGTAATACAGGTAGTGGTAACTCAACGGGTCAGGATCCAGAATTTTGGGTGGCATCGACCAGAACCCGATTTAGAGAGAAGCCTGGGATTTTCTCTAAAGTCGTCAAGGGGAATGTTCCCCAAGGCACGGTTCTGCGTAACCTGGGCTGTCAGTCCACGCAGACGCCAACCTGGTGTCAGGTGGCCTATCGGGATAACCCTCAATTCCAGGGCTGGGTCTTTTCTACTGATCTACAAGCCTATCAATCGAATACAACCAAACCCACCAACCCATCCACCAATCCATCTAATACAACTGCTCAACCGGGTGATCCCGTCCCTGGCCTGGAAGATCTGGTGGGTGCGAGAGCAGGGCAGGCTGAACAGACCGTCACCCAGCGAGGCTACGAATTTCGCAATAGCAGGCAGGTCGCAGACAGCAGTGTCACCTATTGGATGGAGCGGGGCACCGGAAATTGTGTCGCCATTCGGACAACGGATGGTCGCTATGGGGCGATCGTCTACACAGCAGACCGGGACTGTAACCGCCGATAGTTTGATTCAGTTTCATGCACCAGGGCACCCACCGTAGTAGGTGCCTTGGCTGTCGTGAACTAGCTAGATTCGCTGCAGTTTACTCTCCAAAGTCGTCACTATCCACGGCTTGTCTGCATCTCCCATCCTTTACCTCGCAGCCATGACATCCACAGAAGTTGCCAAAATTCTCCACGGCTCTCCCTTAAGCCGTCCTAGAAACGCGATTTTTGCCACGCTGGTTCTGGTAATGCTATTAGGCAGCAGCCTACTGTTCCTGTTTCGTAACTATTTTGTCAAACTCTCCCCAGCGGCACTTCAGGTTTTTGGTGTCAGCTTTCTCGCGACGCTGATGGTGGCTCCGATCCCGCTGGCCATTCTGTGGTTTTTAGATCGACGCGAACCAGAATCCCGCTGGCTTTACCTGATTGCCGTACTATGGGGAGCCGTAATCGCCACCGGACTGGCGATGCCGATTAATGGCTGGATCTTCAAAAGCCTGACTGATTTTGTGGCCGTTCATCCTGACATCAAAGCCATTTTGGGTGGAGATGCCGGGAGAACACTGGCAGCACCGATCGCCGGACCGTTGGTGGAAGAAACCTTAAAAGGGCTGGGAGTCTTGCTCCTGTTCTGGCTGTTCCGCAGTGAGTTTGATAATGTGCGCGACGGCTTTATTTATGGTGCCTTGGTTGGGATTGGCTTTAATTTATTGGAAACTCCGCTTTACGTGACCAACGGGTTTAACAGCACTGGAGATTTTCCGCTGTATTTTCAAATCGCCGATCGCTTTGCTCTATTTGGGTTTGCAGGTCATGCCCTGTTTACCGGGATGTTTGGCATGGGATTGGGACTGGCCCGCCAAACGACCCGCCGCTGGTTGCGCGTTGCGGCTCCGATCGGCGGTTGGTTGCTGGGGTTTTCCGGCCATTTTCTCAACAATGCTCTGGGACTCCTCCTGGCTCTCTTCGTTTATGTGTTGACGGGTAAGCCCCTGCCGGATGCACCCCAAACCGCCGTTGCCGCTCCCGCTGTCGTGGAACCTCTGCTCAATCAGTGGGTGCAGCACAGCGCCCTGCGACTGGTGGGCTTTTTCCCGTTTTTCCTGATTGTGGGCGTGATGCTGTGGCAGAGCGGTGTCTGGGAACGGCAGGTGATCCGAGAACAACTGGCGGATGAGGGGGAACCCGTGATCACGCCGGAAGAATACGCGCTGGTGAAGGGCGATCGCAGCTTCCAGACGCGCCGCATTCCCCAATCCGATCGCCGCACCTCTGCCGCCATTGTCAAAGCCCAGGATGAACTGGCATTTCGCAAGTGGCGACTGCAACAGCAGGGGCAGGACGTTGAAACCGATCACCTGGTAACGTCCTGGCGAGAAGAATTGCTGCGGTTGCGGGATGCGAAAATGCTGAACCAGTCCAGGTAGTCCATCAATCGCGATCGCTATGGATCATCCCACTAAAGTCAATCTCAAAGCCCGCAACCTGATCCTGGATTATGCGCTGGGTGCGGCGATCGTTGCCCTGTTGCCCATTCCAAATATTGGCGGATGGCAAGCGATCGCCCTGGTGCTGCTCAACGTTTTGTTGGTGATTAGCATTGCCCGCCTCTGGCAGTTCCAGCAGGGCGGCGATCTCCTAGCCCGGATTGGCATTCTGTTTGGCATCGCGGGCGCAATTTTGATGGGGTTCCTGGTCTGGTTATTGATGGTGGCCGTGGGTGCCGTTGTCCCTCTGATTGGGGCGTTAGCCCCTGGAATGGTTGCCTTCTGTTACTTCTGGGGCGTGGGGCAGGCGGTCAATCATTTCTATGTGAGCAAATTACCCTTAACTCCAAACTGTTCTCCTGCGTCTGGTGAGCAAGATGAAATTTAACCGTCGATTTTTACTCTGGTCTGGATTAGGTGCCACGATCGCAGCAGTATTTGGGCGCGAACATCTAAAGCAGCAAGCGTTGCAAACCGAGCAGGCGAAACTGCGGCAATTGTATGATCCAACTCAACTGGTGCAATCGGCCTTTGGTGCTGACCTGACTGCCATTCAAGATTCGATCGCGGTGCAACAGAGTGCCAAGCTGCGATCGCCCACCATTCCTTATAACCGCGAGTGGTCGAAGTTACTGATTACAGGCAGCAAGCTCTGTACCCAGCAATATCTCAAGGGGAAATTTGACGCAAATTATGACGGCAGTATTGCTGCTTTACCCCTCTATACACAGGGTTTTACACCCTTTCGCCAAATTGCCTCCTTGAAAGCCGCCGAACGGGTAGAAGAAGCAATTCCCTTTGAAGTGCCACTCGCAGCGTTGGCGAACACGCCAGAGACTCTGAATGAGTTGGGCGATCGCGTCAACCAAACCAAAGAGGTAATTCGGGATCAGGTGAAACAGGTGGTGAATGTGAGACAACACATCTCGGTTTACTACGGGTTTTTGTTGACTTCTGCCAGGATGAATCTCTTGATGTTTCGAGGGACGCAGCGGCAACTGGAATGGTTGGAAAATATCCTGGCGATTCAAGAAGACTATGTTCATCCAGTGAATGGAACGGTGATTGGTAAAGTTCACTCCGGTATTTATGACTTTTACCAGACTCATTTAGCCGCATCCGTTAAGAAAGCCGTTCAATCTTTAAATCCGCAACAACCTTTGATCATTTCTGGACACAGTTTGGGGGCGGCTCTGGCGACCTTTGCCGCCATTGATCTAGCCCTTGTTTTGCCAGAGCTTCAACCCCATATTCAGGTTTATACCTACGCGGGTCCCCGGTTAGGCAATAAAGCGTTTGTGGAAGCCCATAGCCAGTTGCTGCCCAATCACTATCGCATCACTAATCTGGCAGACATGATTCCCATGCTGCCCCTGAGCAAACTCCTCACCGATGACTTCGTGCATGTGGGGCAGTCCTGGTCGTTTCTCTCGCAACAGGGCGACATCATGCCCAATCATTTTGTGGAAACCTATC
>JBBIQC010000421.1:0-4926 GCA_037442585.1 Oscillatoriales cyanobacterium bin_317 | reverse complement strand
TCAGGGTTTTCATTTTCAATAAATCTACAAGGCCAATAAACTTATCTTCTGTTCCAATTGGTAGTTGAACTGCCACCGCGTTTTTAGTTAGTTTTTGCCAAATTGATTCTAAAGATTTTTCAAAACTGGCTCCCATTCTATCCATTTTATTGATAAATGCGATACGCGGAACTTTGTATGACTCAGCTTGTCGCCAAACAGTTTCTGATTGCGGCTCAACGCCGTCAACAGCAGAAAACAATGCGACAGCACCGTCAAGAACTCTCAGCGAACGTTGCACTTCAGCAGTAAAATCTACGTGACCAGGGGTATCAATAATGTTGATCTTGTATTCCGGTTCCCCAGCTAGAGGCTGAGTGGGATTTTCGGGATCGCGCCGAGTCCAGGATGTACTGATCGCAGCAGCTGTAATCGTGATTCCACGCTCCCGCTCCTGCTCCATCCAATCCGTTACGGCAGTTCCCTCGTGGACTTCACCCATTTTGTGAACCACGCCAGAATAAAACAAAATACGCTCAGTTGTGGTGGTCTTGCCCGCATCAATATGCGCAGCAATACCAATATTTCGGACCCTATCGAGCGGGACAGTACGTGGCACAGCTACCTCCTTAGTCTCTGCCGCAGAAATTCCTTACTGCTTCTGTTAAGATTTTATACTTTTTGCTTACAAGTGTGAGCTTGCAACTGGTGATGGGCACTTAGTAGCGATAGTGAGCAAACGCCTTATTCGCCTCTGCCATTCTATGCGTTTCTTCACGCTTCCGGATGGCACTGCCTGTTTGATTGGCCGCATCCATCAACTCATTTGCCAGCTTACTGGCCATTGACTTGCCGGTGCGCTGACGAGCAAATTGGATCAACCAGCGAAGCGCTAGAGCAGTCCCCCGATCGGAGCGCACTTCAACGGGAACCTGATAGGTGGCCCCACCAACCCGACGGGCTTTCACTTCAACCAACGGAGTCGCATTTTTAACGGCTTGCTCAAACACCTCGATCGGGTCAGAGCTAGTGCGTTGCTCAATGGTTTTAAAGGCATCGTAAACAATCCGGGTGGCTAGAGACTTCTTGCCACTTCTCATAATCCGCCGTGCCATCATGGTTACCAGCCGGGAGTTGTAGACCGGATCAGACGGAATTGGGCGCTTTTGAATAACAGTACGACGGGACATAGGTAACCTTTAGCAACAGAGACTGTGTTGAAGAACTACAACAAACCAACAAACTAGAAGACAACTCCCATCACTGATTCTAAAATTCAGGTCTGACACCAACCCAAACCTGGGCAATGGAGGTAAAACCTGATTGATATACCAGAATTAGGAGGGATTACAGCGCCATCACGACTTACTTAGGTCGCTTGGCCCCGTACTTAGAACGGCCCTGTTTACGATCCTTCACACCAGCCGTATCCAGCGTTCCACGAATAATATGGTATCGAACACCGGGCAGATCTTTTACCCGACCGCCTCGGATCATAACGACTGAGTGTTCTTGCAGGTTATGCCCAATCCCCGGAATATAGGCTGTTACTTCAAACCCAGATGTTAAACGAACCCGTGCCACCTTACGTAGAGCGGAGTTGGGCTTCTTGGGCGTTGTGGTGTAAACCCGGGTGCAAACTCCACGGCGCTGGGGGCAGCTCTTGAGAGCTGGAGATTTTGTCTTCTTGATTAATTTTTCGCGTTCACTACGAATAAGTTGCTGGATAGTGGGCATGTCTGACTATACGCGGCGGTATCCCTTCTAACTTTTTCCAAATTACCAGGGTACCAACCCTAACGAGTCAATGTCAATCTAAATTTTCAAGTAATCTTGAAAGGTGGCCAGGGAGTCATGCTGAGAGCCTGAATCAGAGCCGTGTTTTCTGAAACACTTGACGATCGCCCCTTGCAACGTCTTCTTCCCATTAACGGGATTCACTAATGGCAAAAGAGTTGCCGCAACTGCAGGTTTGCAGCGCATTGGGATTGTGGAAGCGAAATCCACCCCCCATCAAGTCTTCTGAGTAGTCAATGACAAGCCCATCCACATAGGGCAAAGCTTTGGAGTTAATCAATACCGTGATCTCGTTACAGCGATAGGTTTGATCTCCCGGCTGTTCCCCACTATCAAAGGAGAGCGAATAGGATAGCGGCAGACAAACACCGTTGACGACTGCGATCCGCAACTTTGGATCGGGTTCCTGACTTTTGGCGCGTAATCTGAGAATTTCGATCGTTGCCGTTGAACTTAGCTGAATCATGGCTCAATTTTCTCAGAATCAGCTACTCCTCGCAATCACTGCGTAGAATGCCGAGAAAGCATAAAGGGAAGAGAGCTTGTATTTCTCTTCCCCATCTTTTCTCAGTTATCAAATATTGGATCCCAATTTGTCCTAAGCGGGTGTCCGAGAATAGTCATCTTGGAAGCGAATAATGTCATCTTCCCCCAGGTACTCGCCGTTTTGCACTTCGATCAGCACCAGGGGAATCACACCAGGATTTTCCAGGCGATGGGCTGTACACTGAGGCACATAAGTTGACTGATTGCTATGAAGAATTTCTTCCTTGTCGCCACAAATTACCTTAGCCGTGCCGGAAACAACAATCCAGTGTTCACTCCGATGATGGTGCATCTGTAAGCTCAGCCGATGACCGGGTTTTACCTCAATCCGCTTGATTTTGTATCCCCGTCCTTCTTCCAGGACTGTAAATGCTCCCCAGGGACGTAACTCAGTGGCTGCTACTCCTTTTGAAACGGCAGGACTAACCAGAGCTACTGCAGACACGGCTTGAACTTCTTGGGCTGAAGACACAATATTTTCTCCTTTGTACTGACAAAATTGAAATTCTGAAAATAAACCTTGTCCAAGTCCAGAACCCTGGTTTCGCTGATCGGAAAACGACCGTTCTCTAGCTGGACTTGGTTTATGACCTGTTATTTAAATTTTTCAGAGAACCAAAGACTCGAAATTGATAGACGAAATATGAGAATTGAAACGCAATCAGCAACACGCAAAGATTCAACTAATTTATCCGTCAGTAACACTAACAAATCTTCCCCCAGGTATGTCAGCCTTTGAAGGCTTAAATTGATAGAAATTTTATGATCTGGTCAGAGAGTACTGTATTCAGCTTTATGACTTTAGATTGACAGGGGGATGGTAGATAGTCAGCAGTCAGTTCCGTTCCCCCTGCTCAAGGATTTGGAGCTAGAAAGATGCCAATGCCGTTGTGAACTCGGGCGGCGGTACGAGGGGGACGATCGCGCACCTCTCCTCCTAAAAAGAGCGTACTGGAACTACCCCCATCCAGATTTAAGGCCGCGATCGCGCCTAATTGCTGCATTAATTGCGCCATATCCATCAGCGATAACTCCGTGCCATCCAGACGGTTGTAGGCTGTGACCAGGAGAAATGTCCCATTAGCGGTTTGCCCGATCGCGCTACGAGGAGCCGTCTCTGTAATGAATGCCTGACTGAACCCCTCAGCCTGGGGATTGAGAACGATTTGACCATTTTGTATCAAGAGCGGGCCAGCCCCGATGATTTGGGGAAATTGGTTGAAGGTGGGTGGATTGGTGGCAGATTCAAGTTGCAAGGGAGTACCAGAGGGCAAAAGGGATGATGCTGCCTGGTTAGAGCGGAGTACCAGAAGATAACCATCAGTAGGAATGGGGACAGGGGATGTGCCTGCCTTGGCGATCGCCTGTTGATTAGAAACCTGGTTATTCTGCACCGTCACCACAATTTCGTTGTCTGACAGGGGCGTGTAGGTCGGCCCCCAATGATTCGTATAGCGAGCCATCCCTGCCTGTAAATAGCCACTGTTCAAATGAGTCAGGGGCAATCGTTGACCATTACCAGCCATGAGAGTTTCCTGGAGGGTCAGGCGATCGAACAGAGCATTGCCCGATGTATCCCAGGCAATTGCCCCTCGGTTCAAAATTGGGCCAGATAACCATTGCCCATCCTGACGAATTGCCCCCAGCGGCAGTTGGCGATTCCGGTTAAAAAATCCGCCATTGATGGCAGCCGCAACCTGATTCTGGGTAGCCGTTTGGGCCAGGAGAGCCGTTCCCAGCATGGAAGTGGGATTGGGGACGATCGGCTTCATACTAAGTCCGGGCTGCCGGGGATTGACTTCCAGCCACTGCACCGGCATGGGACGATTTCCCACAGTGACAATCTGCTGCCGCCAGCGCAACCCCGGTGCCCACAAAATATTTTGTTCCACTAGGCTATCCGGACGAATATCAACAACAATGCGATCGGGGGCTGATGTACTCCAAACGCGGGGTCGCAAACCAGAGGGCAGGGTGAGGCGTAAGCGGCTCTGATGGGTAGAAATTGACTCCAGTTTCAGGGATTGTCGATCGGTACCGGAATTCGGTTTTAACGGTTGCACCAGGGCGGGATCTATCTGAGCTTCTAGAGTCAGTACCAGTTCCTGTCCCTGGAAATCTGTCTGCCAGGGAATAGAACGATCTACCTGGATCACCCAGCGATCGCCCCAGGATTGTTTGGACTGACGAATTCCCATTACCTTCGCGGCAGGTGTCACGATCTGTAAGGTTTCAGGAGTTGCCTGAACTTGCCATCCGGCCTGCTGTGCCAGATCGGTGATGTCCAGGTAACGGAGAGAGGACGTAAGGCGAGTTGGCAAGCTGGCAGTACTGGCAAACCACTGAAACGGCTGTTGAGCTACGTTGTCGGTATTCAGGAATTGGATACCCATGATGCTCTGTAACCCCGCATCGGTGATTCCAGTCCGGAGATCACCTGTGGGCGATCGCCACTGCATCCAGGCAACCGCGATCGATCGACCATTTAAGGTAATCTGCGCTCCCTGTTGGACTGTTGCTGCCCCCACAGGCATTTGAGTGGGAGATAGGATAGCAGGAGTGGGCGATGGAAATGTTGGGAGCGGTTGGGCGATCGCGCGTTCA
>JBBIQC010000420.1:0-4933 GCA_037442585.1 Oscillatoriales cyanobacterium bin_317 | reverse complement strand
CGATCTGCCTCACTCCAACTGCTTCGATTCCGACTTTTTCAGCAAGCCCTATTTAATCCGAATGGGGTTGCCTTTTGAGAAAGCAATGCAGATGGTTATCACAGCAAACCCTGATGTTGAACTGCGAGAAGCCCAAACCACCTTCTTGCAAGAGTTAGCAGACCAAGCAGTATCTTATGACAACGTTTGACCATCCACCCAGAATTTTATTCCTTTACGGTTCCTTAAGAGAACGCTCTTACAGTCGCCTCCTGGCAGAAGAAGCAGCCCGAATCATTCAAGAATTTGGAGCGGAGGTAAAATTCTTTGACCCGCGAGAACTGCCGATCTACGGGAGCGTTCCTGAAACTCATCCAAAAGTGCAAGAGCTACGGGCACTTAGCCAGTGGTCTGAGGGACAGGTGTGGTCTAGCCCAGAGATGCACGGTCAAATAACAGGCATTATGAAAAACCAGATTGACTGGATTCCGCTAAGTATTGGGGCGGTGCGTCCGACTCAGGGAAGAACCCTGGCAGTCATGCAGGTTAGCGGTGGATCTCAGTCCTTCAATGCTGTTAATACCCTTCGCATATTGGGGCGGTGGATGCGAATGTTCACGATTCCCAATCAATCGTCGGTGGCGAAAGCCTACCAGGAATTCAACGAAGACGGCACAATGAAGGATTCGCCTTATCGCGATCGCGTCGTCGATGTTATGGAAGAACTCTACAAGTTCACCCTCCTGCTGCGCGATCAGGTCGATTATCTGTGCGATCGCTATAGTGAACGTAAGGAGAGGGCTGTTGAACAAACAGTCGATGTGGCAAATAAGGCACTGGAGATAAACTCTAGCCAGCCGTCTTCCAAATCCCCCACAACGTAAACACTTCTTAGTTCATTCAGAATAATTTCTAACAGTTCAGGCGTTCGAGGTGGTCGAATGTTTGGACTGTACAGGCTTCTGCCTTCCCCTACGGGGGATTTTTTTGGCAGTGAGCAAAGACAACGACCATGACAACTACACCAAACTATGGTGCTCTGCTTCAGAGCTTTTGGACACCCCCGACAACCCCTGTTGAGGAACATCCAGATTCCGCTGACAATCATCCTTCTGAACCAACTAACATCATTGAATTTCTTGGAGAAGACTTGCTTTGGCAGCAAACCATTCCCGCTAAAGATCCAGATTTGAAAGATATTCCTGCTGATCTACCCTCGGAGTTGATTGAAGCCCTTCATGCTCAAGGAGTTTATCAATTTTACTCCCATCAACTCAAAGCATTGCAAGTCATCCGTTTAGATAAAAGTCTCATTCTCACCTCTCCTACTGCCAGTGGAAAAACACTCAGCACTTACCCTGGCATTTTGGAAGGTTGCATGAGGCAAGAACACCGAGCATTGGCGTTTTATGGACTTCGCGCTCTGGCATTAGATCAATTTCACAAAATCTCGGAGTTGCTCTCAGCAATGCCTGCTGTCTCCCGCCCTGTATTGGCAATGATGACAGGAGATGTGAAGACCGAAGAACGGGAGCAAATTCTCGCGTCCGATCCCCACATTCTAGGAGTCACGCCAGAACTGATTCATTTTCAACTCAAGCAAGCCTGGAAGTCGCAGCGGTGGGCAACCTTCTATCAACAATTGCGCTACGTGCTGATTGACGAGGCACATACCCTTTCAGGTAGCTATGGAGCCAATATGACTTGGTTGATCCGTCGCATTCGGTTAGCAGTGGATCACTATGGCGGTCGCTCTAGAGAGCTGCAATTCATCTTTCTGAGTGCAACCTGCGGCAACCCGAAACAGCTTGCCCAGAAGCTGTCCGGACTGAAGCCAACTAAACGTGTTCCAAAGCCTCTCATTTGGATTCATAGGAGCGGAGCTGCGGCACCCCATCGCCAAGTGGTTGTGACTCAACCCAGCTACAACCTGACTGCGGATACAGCTCGTATTATTCAGTTCTTGTTAGCTCAGGGAAAGTCTGGGATTGCCTTTTGCAACTCGCGCCGGAGTGTCAGAGATCTAACGGGACTGCTGAAGTCAAACATGGTTGCTGCTTTCTATGGCGGCATCAGTTCAGAGCGTCGCGCTGAGGTGGTTCAACAACTCCAGTCCGGTATCATTCAATGGATTATTGCGACGGAAGCCTTAGAAGCTGGCATTGACCTACCTGAGCTGGAGTGCTGTGTTCTAAGGGGCTGGCCCGGCTCCAAGATGGCATATCAACAGCGCAGCGGTCGAGCCGGACGTGTCAACCCGGGAATGACAGTGCTGATTCCCAATGCGCTTAATCCGATCGATCGCTACATCACAGAGCATCCAGAACTGTTGATCTCTGGTGAAGCGGAGGACGTTTTCTTCAATGATGAATATCCCATCTTTGCGGCTAAACATCTGCTTTGTGCCGCAGCAGAAACGGGCATTCCCACAAGCAAAATCAAGCATTACTTTGGGAGTGCTGCGATCGAGGTTGCAAAACTTTTAATGGCTCAAGGACATCTCAATAAAGGGCGTAATGGGCTGTGGGCGCGGGGCTACCCGCATAAAGATGTCAACTTTCGGGGAGGTGTGTCTCAAACAACCGTCAAACTGATGGATGCTGAGTCGGGCGAAGCACTGGAGGAAGTGTCAGAGGACATTGCCTATCGGGAAGTGCATCCCCATGCCATTTACAAACGACAAGATGGCGACGGACAAATGTTAACCTATCAGTGCATCTCGCTCGACTTAACCAGTAAGCAGGCAATTCTGAAGCAAGTGCCGGATAGTCCCCTCTTCACGGTTGCCTTCACTCAATTGGAAACCAGCAGCCTGAAGGCTTTAACCAATCCAGTTGCCTTACCGTTAAAATTTCCCTGTGCGGAGGGGATTGCTGATTTACCTGCCGCTCTAACGCTTGAACTCAGCTATGGGCAAATCAGCCATATCACCAGCGGGTACAGTTTGATGACACAGCTGTATGAACAGACCTGTCTGAATCGGCGGTGTTTGAACTACAAAGAGCCGTTACCAGATGAACGCCGCTGTCCACTTTGCAGCAAGCCAACCCGCAAGGCACTGATTATCAAAACCCTGTCTGAAGAAAGTTTTGAGCAGCCCTATCGCACTCAGTTTTCAGCCCCTATTGTCAAAGTGGCGATCGACTCCACGGCACAAGACTATCTCCAAACCTTTGCCAGAGAAGCAAGAACTAGCTTGAGTCGCAGTGGGCAGCCAATTCCACCCGGCTATCAGCAGTTATGGGAGCATCCCAGTAGCTTAATCGCCATACACAGCTTCGGACATCAAATCCTGCGATCGCTCCAACTATTTGCCAGAGTTGACCCTAGAGAAGTGAACTTTTCGGTAGTTAAGGAAGCTGGCGATCGCAACCAGTACGCAGGCTATTTCTACGACACCAGTGACGGCGGAAATGGGGCTTCTGAAGCCGTGTTTAAACACATAGCTGAACTTGCGAGTACTGCTGCTGCGATCGCTCGTGGCTGTGATTGTGATACAGGTTGTGCCAAGTGCCTGATTCAACATGGTTGTCCTGATGGCAATACGGCTTTGCTGAAGCAACTGGGGTTGGTGTTGTTGGATGCGTTGGCAGAGCAGGTGCTTGAGAGAAACGCTTTACCCACCGCACAGACTGAGGCAGAAATTAGCCCGTGATCAACTGATTAACCGTCAGCTATCGCTGCACATCCGCCGATCTTCAGAAATGGAGGTCGGTTGTTCATTTTTGAGAACGATGGCTAACAAACTGGTAAGCAAAAAATCGGATCTAGAGCACACCCTATCAACGATCAACCGGGAATTTGGCAATGGTTCCATCATGCGCCTGGGGGATGCCAGTCATATGAACGTGAAAACCTTTTCCAGTGGCTCAGCTGAACTGGATGTGGCATTGGGAGGAGGCTATCCCAGAGGGCGCATTCTCGAAATTTATGGACCAGAGAGTAGCGGTAAAACCACACTGGCGTTACAGGCGATCGCTCAAATGCAAAAGCTCGGAGGTATCGCCGCCTTTGTCGATATGGAACACGCCCTTGATCCACACTACGCATCTGCGATCGGAGCTGATATCGATCAAATGCTGGTCAGTCAACCTAATAGCGGTGAGATGGCAATGGAACTGGTTGAGCAACTGGTACGTTCCAAGAGTGTTGATCTGATTGTGATAGATTCTGTAGCTGCATTGGTGACAGAGGCGGAACTCCAAGCAGATATAGGTGATTTTCCGACGACTTCCATTGCCTGGTTGATGAGCAAAGCCCTCCGGCGCTTAATGAATTGCCTGCATAGTCAATGCACAGTGATTTTTCTGAATCAACTGCGTTTCAAGATTGGTGTAGTTTACGGTAATCCTGAAACAACCACAGGTGGAAATGCCCTCAAATACTACGCTTCAATGCGATTGGATACTCGCCGGATTCAGACATTGAAGCGAGGGAATGAGGAATATGGCATTCGAGTCAAAGTCAAGGTGGCAAAGAACAAGATTGCCCCACCCTTTCGAGCGGCAGAAGTTGACATGATCTTTGGTAAAGGCATCTTCAATGTCAATGCTCTCAATGAGCTTGCTGCAACCAACGGGCAAGTAGATAGCGATTTGTTGCTGTGTCGCTAATGATTCCAACCAAAACCAGCCGCAACCTGAAACTGGATTACCACGATCTCCCACAAAAACGACAACTTCTCGAACCACAACGTTGTGGTTCAAATTTGGAGCCAGTTAATGCTGTCTGAATTCAGACAGTACTTTTTTTCTCCCCTAGCGGGGTAAACGGGCAGTTTTGATATCCCTTTCAGCAATACTTATGGAACCTGCTCAATTTCATCAACTCAGAAAAGCGCTTGGCACCTTCTACTGGGACAACGGATTTGAAACTTTCTGCTATGTAACTGGATTTGATCCACAGTTTCAACATGCTCAAGAGAAGTGGCAGCAATTTTCAACTTGTATTCAAG
>JBBIQC010000419.1:4504-4937 GCA_037442585.1 Oscillatoriales cyanobacterium bin_317 | reverse complement strand
CTCCTGTGGCAGCCAGACCCACAACTGCTAAAGACCTGGCATCTATCCCTTTCCAACCACAAGTAGATGCTGCTCAGGTCTCCAAAATTAACAGCGCTGCGGCCTCGGCGGCTAGTAGCCCGTCAGCTGCAGCCTCAGTTTCTCCTCCCCCCGCAATTGTAACCATCGTTCGGCCACCAGAAATTCCTGCAGCTGCTCCTCCACCATCTAATCCTCTACCATCTACTCCTGGCGATCGGCCTACTCCCCCCGTCACGCCTCCACCGATCAGTACTCCCAATACTCCGTCAGCCAACGTCACTGAACGGCCAATCCCGCCTGTTCAAGTTCCAGTCACTCCAACAACCCCAGTGACCCCAACCACTCCGACTACTCCAACGATTCCAGCAATTCCAGCCACTCCAGCAATTCCAGCCACTCCGGCGACTCCACC
>JBBIQC010000419.1:0-4430 GCA_037442585.1 Oscillatoriales cyanobacterium bin_317 | reverse complement strand
TCACTGGAGGAGTAGGGGCCACTCCGGCGACTCCAGCCACTCCGGCGACTCCAGCGACTCCACCATTAACTACTGCACCTGTGGTAGTACCTCCCACTACACCTACTGTAGTAACCAGTCCGCCTGTAACTCCTACGGTGACTACTCCGGCTGCAACTCCTGTGGCTACAACTCCGGCTGTGACACCTGTGGTTGATACACCGATCATCCAGCCTGCGCCTGCCCCAACGACTCCAACGACTTCAACGACAACCCCAGCAGAAACTGGAGCAGGCGGGCAAACTCCAGCGAATACCACCCGGCCTGTACCGATCGTTCAACCTGTAGCTCAGTAATTCTCTTACTCTTGCACAAAAGGGTAGGGGCTTGATCTTTATCAAGCCCCTTTTTCATTCAGTGCTGCAGGAATTCTTTAATCGCGTCTCTCTGGCTTAGCTCTAAGCTGCATTTTCCAGTTCAGCCGGTTTAATCGATAGCTGCCGGGACTGATTGCCTCGTTGTACCTGAACTTTCAGAGCCTGACCAATCTGGCTGTTCTCCACAAACCGTTGCAGTTGTTCCGCATTTGTAACGGCCTGTCCATCAACTTCAGTGATCACATCGCCTCGCCGCAGTCCAGCCTTTTCAGCAGGAGTGCTGGGCAAAACTCGTACCACGACAACACCATTCACTTCCGGCACCATAAAGGGCGAATTGGGATCGGTGTTGTTTTGGCGGGCCAGTTCTGGTGTCAGCGTTGTCATTTGTACGCCCAAGTAGGGATGGGCAATCCGTTCGCCGCGGGCCAATCGGGTTTCGATCGCTTTCGCTTTATTAATCGGAATTGCAAACCCAATGCCCATCGCATCGGCACGAATGGCGGTGTTAATCCCAATCACTTCCAGAATTTCCTGGATTAATGGCGGCATCGGTCTGAATAAAGTCGAGGCGCTTATCGGGAATCCCGACCTGAGCACTCGATCGCTTGAGGGTGCTGACAATGCCCAGAGTCACCGTATTGTCCAGACCGAGGGGATTTCCAACCGCGATCGCCCAGTCTCCTACCTGCACCTTGTCGGAATCTCCCAGAGGTGCAACTGGCAAGTCTTTACCATCGATTTTGACGACTGCCAGATCGGTGACGGAATCGACTCCCTGCACTTTCCCGTCAAACACCCGACCATCTTTGAGCGTGACGGTCACGCGATCGGCTTTGTCCACCACATGAGCATTGGTCAGGATGACTCCTCCCCGGTCTACGATAAAGCCGGAACCCTGGCCCCGCAATCGCTGCTCCCGTGGCATTTGAGAAAACAGATCATCACCAAAGAACTGCCGAAAAAATGGGTCTTCCAGGATTGGATCCGGACTGGTACGGCGAGTCACCGTCCGTTCTGTATCAATCCGGACTACGGCAGGGCCAACGGCATTGACTGCCGCAGCCACAAAACTGCCACCTTTGCTGGG
This sequence comes from Oscillatoriales cyanobacterium bin_317, assembly GCA_037442585.1. Classification (GTDB taxonomy): domain Bacteria; phylum Cyanobacteriota; class Cyanobacteriia; order Leptolyngbyales; family Leptolyngbyaceae; genus Leptodesmis. Next base: position 2,984 of record JBBIQC010000419.1, on the reverse strand, counting down.
AGCCTCCAGTGTGGACAGCGCCCCACTGACAGTGGCAGGCGGAGGGGCATTAGCCACCGTGCCAGCCCAGACAGGCAGACTGGGTAATCCCTTAAACGCCAAAAAGAGGGTCAACAGGCAGGCGATCGTCGGGTACGCAAGTTGGCGCAGCGCCTGGGAGAGAGTCACAAAATGCATAGCAAATACCTACAGTCTGGATCGCAAAGCTTTTTTCTTATTGTGACAGTCTGTTTCTGTTCTTATCCAGGGGCATCGGATTGAGATCAGGTAGGGTTTACCGAATAGGGTAGGGTCTCAACTTAAGGGGCTAAAATCTAATACAAACACAATAGGTTCAACATTAGATGGCCACTTCTGAACTACGAACTTCGGCGGATGCAGACTCCTTTGAGGACGATTTTTCTGTTCTCCATGATCACGGCACCCATGCCCATCCCCACGTCCATACCGAGGAGTCGATGCGGCGGATTGTGAATCGGTTATCCCGGATTGAGGGCCACATTCGCGGTATTAAGACAATGGTTCAGGAGAATCGGGCTTGCCCAGATGTATTAGTGCAACTGGCCGCTGTTCGAGGTGCCATTGATCGCGTGTCTCGAATTATTCTGGACGAACATTTGACCCAGTGTATTGCCCGTGCGGCTCAGGAAGGCAATATTGAGGCGGAGATTGAGGAGTTGAAGGCAGCGCTCGATCGCTTTCTGCCCTAATGAGTTGAATCAGGAGCGGGGTAGAGTCATGAGGAATTGGCCCCGAGCAGACTGAACTTATTAGGTAAACTTACCTGCGTCTACCGCCAACACTGCGGGTGCGGGAAGAACTGCCAAAACCACTGCGGGGGGTACTCCGGTAGGTTCCTGTAGATCGATTCGAGCGACGCAGGGTGTTCGTGCCGTAGCCGGATCCGGTGGATCGATCGCCCGATTGACTACCAATCCGATTGGAGTTTGAAGTCCTCAAATTGCCTGTAGTGCGGAACGTTTGCCGATTTCGTACTTCGGCAGGGGGGGCATTGTAGCGCTGACGGTAGTTGTTCACAGCCACATCATAGGTTCTGCCGTAACCGCCATAACCAGTCATGATGCCACCGGGTTGATAGACGGGCGGGAAATAGTAATGAGGCGTAAATAGTAAATTCCCCAGTGCTTGACCTGCCAGCGCTCCAGCAAAGGGTGCCCAGAAACCGGAATTTTGCCGTACTACCACGGTTTCTGTTTGACCTGTTTGGGGGTTGGTGACGTTTTCGGTAACGTTGTGGACGTATTCAATTTTGAAGTCCTCGGTCAGGTGCAGGGAGGGTTGATTGTTCTCAATTTTTAGATAACTCTTTTGTCCCTGAGCAATCTCCTCGTCCGTTAACCGGGCCATTGGCAAGTTAGTCGTGCGATAGGTAGAAGAATCACCCGGTTTGGTATTCAAGACCATCACCGTATATTCTCCGTCCGCATCGTTATATGTCGCTTGCTGAACGGGATATTGACCATTCGATAAGCGGTTTTGTGGCATCTGAGCACTGGTAGATTCGGCTCTAGACTGGTTGGAGTACGGGCCGCTGGCTGAAGGAGATCCTCCGCAAGCGATCGTGGATACGGCTAGAGTCAGTACCATCAGAGAAATAAGTAGTCGGCGAAGCATATTCATGGTTTGTGCAGGTGACGGTATTCAGAATAGCAAGAGTGTCGCAAGGATTACAGAGGAATGAGTTCTGGAAAGTTGAGCATCAGTTGGTCAGAGGTGAGTTCATCCCCTAGCTGAGCGGGTGAGAAGTGAACTTGAATTGCCCGTAACCGACCCTGATAGTGCAAATTGATTAGCGCTTTCAGTCCGGCTTTCAGAGCATTGATGTTGGCCAGATCGGTTTCCAGTTGGGGGGCTTCGCCTTCAAAGGCTACCGTGATCATGACCACCAGATTTTGGGTGAGCGGAATCGACAAGGAATCCTCAGCGCCGCTGCCCATGAGTTCAGTACCACTGCGATACCGTTGGGCTGAATCGGTGAACAATTCTTCTACAAAATCGCCTGCTTCCCCCTCATCCCAAAACACATCCCCTTCATTGGCCGCAGATTGCCAGTAGATGTCGTACTGCAACAAGCCCTGGCAGATTTCGACCAGCCCCTCACCAACGGCTTGCAAGTCTCCTTCTTGCTCCATTGCCTGTCGGGCTGCACGGTTAAGAATGCCCAACAAAGGAGCCACTTCCTTACCGGCCAGATGGATAAATAGACGGCAGACCACAAATCGGGTTCTGCCACTGAATTGATTGAAGCGATCGCGCCAAGAACTCATTACTTTTGTAGCCTCCTGGAATAGGCCAGATCACGGATCTCGTAAAATCCTATCTCCACTCTAAAGAAGTGCTACAGAATTGTGGGGTGGATTTCTCTCCTACGAATTGGCGGAATTCCCGTTGATCATTACCCGGATGGGTGCCGTGGCAAGCCGTGGGAGTAATTGCGTTTCTGACGAAGTCAGCGGAGTAACGGTGAGACGTAGAATAGCTACTGTGGTTTATCAATAAATAGCCCCAGTGATTACACGAAATCGAGCCGCTCGGCTAATGGTGTCTTTGCTTCTCCTTATCGGTCTTACCGTTGCTGTCGGTGCCTGCGCTCCCAGTGCCAATCCTCCCAAAGAAACGCCTGCGCCCAGTCCAACGTCTTCTTGATGAGAGCTTATCGGCTCAACCGAACTCTAAAACTGGCAATTTTCCAGGGAGCGATCGTTGGGGTCTGTTCCGATTCGATCGCTGCATCAATTGGACGCTCCAACACATCAACCGGATACTCGCATCTCACATTGAACACCTCACTACGAACCTGCAACCGGGCTGATTCTCCGTGACATTCGGAGCACCGCAAAATCCATTCATCGGCGTGATCCTCTGCTGGCTTCAATGCCATCAGCACTAAATTTTTCGCTTCTAAATTCAGCAGAGAACCAGATGAGGGTAGGGTTTTCTCCAAAGTATGTTCCGGTTCGGAA